>JAIERK010000187.1 GCA_019746975.1 Candidatus Obscuribacterales bacterium | reverse complement strand
CCTGGCGAACTGAACGTGCCGGTGCCTGTTGTATTGATGTTGTTCAATGTGAACGTAGTCGACTGCCCACCGAAACTGGGCGAAACCATCTGAGTAAGAAAAAGGAACAGTAGTACCAGTGGAATCCAGAACTTTGTCGCGAACGTAGATAGCTTCATTGAAGATGACAGCGACCTAAGAATTCGTCGATTTTTTGACAACATAATTCGAACCCTCGTTGAAGGCATTCATCGGATCGCGCGCTTCTGGGGTTCCGGTTTCATAATGCCCAACAAGATATCCGTAGTAACTTTCGGCAGATGATAGGATTCTCATTTAAATCCGTCGCTATTTGACAAAGACTTGTGGCAACCGCGACAAGCCGTGACGGATATTTCGACCGCAACCTCTGGCGGTTCTTGAATCGTGCGAAGTGCCGTGCTTGTGTTCATGAAATCTGTGGAACTTCTTGAATCCCTCCAACCCGCCGACATTCCTTAAGGCAGGAGCGATGCCGATGGCTAGTTCTTGCATCGATACAACGTCAGTACGCTTCCGTCTGGAAGTTGTTTTTCTGCGACGGTCCGATACTTCCCACTTGCACTTATGAAGCGCACCAGCGCATCGAAGCTACGTTTGCTCGCGGGGTCATGAAATTTGAATCCTTGCTCTCCAGTCTTGAGCAAATACCACTGGTAGTTCAAGAGCTGGCTTTCGTCAAAATTGGCCGAGTCGCCTGCCGCTGACCACGATCTCGAAGTCGTCGGCTTTAGCTGGTATCGTCCCTGGTGAGCGTAATATTCAAAAACGTGGACATTCAGCTGCTGTGTGCTTGGCAGCACATTGAGCCACACTGGTGCATCGCCGTCGACTGCCTTAATCTTGTCCAGGGTCCAGCGCACACCCCAGTCCTTGTCGGGATACGGGTGCTCGAATCGTTCTTCCGAAACAGACGTTGCTGGTCGAAGCGATAGATCGCGCACCGCATATAATGGCGCTGCATCCAATGGGGTCGGGCAGAAATTTATAGCCGTATAGCCAAGTATTCCCGTGGCTAGTACTGCTATTACAAGGGACTTCTGGATTGGTTTTCCGCCTCGCCATAACGTGGACAGCATGATGCTCGTGTAGGCGGCGGGGACGATCAGAGCGGCAATAAAATATCTTGGCAGAGCATACTGCCATGTGAGCGTGCTGAGCAGGATGAGCGCAGAGAGAGTCGATAGGCTGAGCAAGAAAAATGTTCTGTGCCGTTCTCTCCCGGCAAATGCCGCCGCAATGCAAGCCACAATAAGAAGTGCTGGAGTCATCATCGCCGGTATGAAGCCCAGATACGCAGCTACATTGTGAATAAAGACATCGGCAACCTGTTTATTACCCAAAGCAATCTGAATCTCATTCGCTACCTTTTTAATTGTAGGCATGCTTACTATCAGCCAGGGGACGAGTAGTGATCCTGACGAGATTCCCGAAATTACTAGATTTCTTGCCTCACGATACCTTCGATTGCCAATCTTATTGAAGAAAACAAATGCATATGGAAAGACCAGGAAGGCTGCACAAACCTGTTTTGTCATTAGCGCAGCGCCAGTCGCCAGCGTCAAGAGAATCGTCCTTCTCGCGTCGGGATTTTTGTCCCAACCCGCAAGTGCCCACAGCGCGAGCATCGACATAGCCATCACCGGGAAATCGAGCATGCTCTTGTGACTTTCAGCAGCTACTTCCGGATAGAAATTGATTAGTAAAACTGCAAATGCGGCGGCGAGATTGTCTCGCGTCAGTTTTTTCATCAAACCGAAAACGCTGACGTTCATCACTGTCAGCCAGATGACCTTCATCAGTGAATCAGTCCAGAGCCCCGTTCCGCAAATCGTTTTGACAATGCCGGAGAAAACGTAGGTGAATGGAGGATAGAAGCAATTGACTGTCAGGAGCTGGTGCATCCAACCTGGGTCGAGCGGTTTGGGGTGGCGCAGTAAGTCTCGATAGGACAATCCGTTAAGAAGATGCCCGGCTGCGTCCCAGCTTGGAAGGCTATGATCGAAGCAGCACCAGATTGCCAGTGCACCGCCGGCAATACCAATCACGGCAGCTGCGAGGAGTCGCGCCGGTGGCGCCTCCTTTCGCTCGGATTGCTCTCTACTGTGCGAGAGCTTTTCGGTTTGCAGCGAAACGGTCATATCACCATTTTCGAAGGTGGGTCGATTATAGTTGAAGTAGTCAGGAGCTTTTTTGAGTTGGCGCTAATTCTGTTAATAGATGTTGGCCATTTTTAGTTTCATTAACAAATAGATTGGTTACGGTGACGCTACACTCGTGTCTGAGAAACTGTTAATCAGGAAATGGTGCGCCGGTGCAACGTTTCCCCGGGTCGGACCGTTGATGCATACGTTTCCTGATTACAACCTGATACTGACTTCAAGTAAGCACTTGGCACGCTCCTGTATAATTTCCGACCGTTATTGAAGTACTACCAATACCGTCATCCCTACTGCGTTTTGCACCTGGACAACCTAAATGAGTTCTTACTTAGATTGGCTTGAGAATGAAAGCGTTTTCATAATCCGTGAAGCCTTCAACAAGACTAAAAACCTGGCACTGCTGTGGTCGATGGGCAAAGACTCCACAGTTCTGCTTCATCTAGTACGCAAAGCTTTTCTTGGCCAGGTGCCGTTGCAACTGGTCCATATTGATACAAGTTACAAAATTCCTGAAATGATCCGTTGGCGCGACGAGTTCGCTGCGCGCAACGGATTGAAGCTTATAGTCGGACAGAACAAGCAAGCTCTGGACGAGGGCATGGGTCCTGAGAAGGGACGCCTGGTCTGTTGTGGCGCTCTGAAGACGCAGGCGCTGCTCGACACCGTCAAAGAGCACAAGTTGGGCGGACTTCTTCTCGGTATTCGACGAGACGAAGAAGGCTCCCGGGGCAAAGAGCGGGTGGTTTCACCTCGCTCCAGCAACTCGGAGTGGACCTATAAGAATCAACCAGCCGAATTGTGGCACTACTACAATTTGCATACACCCGATGATGTCCATTTGCGAATCCATCCGATTCTTCACTGGACCGAGACGGACATCTGGGAATACATTCGACGCGAAAATCTAGAAATCATGCCGCTCTATTTCGGCAATGATGAAGGCAAGCGATACCGCAGTCTCGGCTGCTGGCCTTGCACCGGTACGATTAACTCGTGTGCATCTAATCTCGATGAAATCATCGAGGAGCTGCGCACCACGGAAACGACGGAAAGAGCAGGACGAGCTCAAGACAAGGAAGACACCTACGCAATGCAGAAGTTGCGTAAAGACGGATACATGTAAGGTGATATGGTAGAACTCTATAGCGAACCCGATGTAAAAAAAATCGTTGTCGTAGGTCACGTCGATCACGGCAAATCTACGCTCCTGGGGCGAATCCTGCTCGACACCGGCAAAATTCCTGCCGACAAAGTCGAAGCTGTGAAGAAGACCTGCGAAGAGAAGCATGTGCCATTCGAACCGGCATTTTTCTTCGATGCGCTGCAAGAAGAGCAAGAGCAGGGTATCAGCATCGATACCACGAGAGTCAATTTCGAATTCGACGGCCATCGCTTTCTCCTGATCGATGCACCTGGTCACATTGAATTTTTGAAAAACATGACGAGTGGTGCTTCGGAAGCGGAGCAAGGTATCGTCGTGGTCGACTGCGTTGAAGGTATTCGCAGCCAGACTGGACGGCACCTCAAAGTGCTTTCGATTCTGGGAATCCGTGAAGTCATCATCGTAGTTAACAAACTCGATAAGATTGGCTACAACGAAACGACTTTCACCAAGCTCGCTGCTGATCTCGCGGACTTGGCGGATGCCGAAGGGCTACGTTGCTTGAAGGTGATTCCGATTTCCGCGCTCCATGGTGAGAACATCACGGCGACAAGCGAAAATTTCTCCTGGTATAACGGACTACCGCTCTTGCCGTTCATTCTAAAGCTCAAAGAAGATACTCTCGACTTCACCACCGGCAGTGAGCCACTGCGTATGGTGTTGCAAGACGTCTATAAGTTCAACGATATGAGATACTTCGCCGGACGCGTAATGTCAGGCGAGATCGCTCCAGGCATGGAAATCTTTTTCTCACCGTCGGGTAAAGTATCGACGGTCGCCTCGATCGAAACCTTCCCGGCAGGCGGGAAGCAGAAAGCATTCAAAGGCGAATCTGTTTCTATCTGTTTGACTGAGCAGATTTTTGTCGAGCGTGGAGAGGTCATCTCTTCGACAAGAGAGGTGCCGGAGGTAGAAACCGAGTTTGGCTCTCGAATAGTCTGGTTGTCTTCCGAACCTTTTCAACCGGACAACAACTATCTGTTGAAGATCGGTACCAATGAAGTCAATTGCGAAGTGACGGTAGTGACGCCTGCGGGTGGTAGCCGGCATGCGAGCGCCGTCCTCAACAACGGCGATATCGCCGACGTCAAAATCAAAACCGAAAGACCGATAGCGTTCGACCGATCGCTGAGTACTGCTAATTTGAACAAGCTAGTGCTCTGCAGCAAGTACGATACTGTCGCTGCGGGTGTGGTCAATCTCAAAGGCGAGAGAAAGCATGATGCTCCTGTCGCCGATCCGAACGTCGTGTTTGAAGAAGGTTACGTTCAACGCGGCATGCGGGAAGAGCAAAACGGACACCCAGGCACCGTTCTCTGGCTCACCGGGCTGTCTGGCGCCGGTAAGAGTACGCTTGCCAAAGCGCTTGAACGCTTTTTGTTCAACAGCGGTTACAAGGTGGTGGTTCTCGACGGGGACAATTTAAGAACTGGTCTGTGCGCCGATCTCGGCTTCTCGCCCGAGGATCGATCGGAGAACATCAGACGAATTTCCAACCTCGCGAAGATTTTCCTCGACACCGGCTTCATTACGGTAGTTGCTTGCATATCGCCTTATGAGCAGGACAGAGAGCAAGCGCGCAAGCTGATCGGAGATGCTGACTTCAACGAGATCTTTATGTTCTGCCCACTCGAAGTGTGCAAGAGCAGGGATCCGAAGGGACTCTACAAGAAGGTCGTGACCGGGCAGGTATCGAATCTGACAGGTCTGAGCTCGCCCTACCAACCTCCTGTAAATCCGCATTTACGCCTTGACTCCAGTCGTATGACGACGAGAGACGAGGTGTCGGCGGTCATTGACTTGTTGGATCAGAAAGGCGTTGTCCACAAGGATCGCCTTACTGCGCCTGCTGTCACGCCGGTACCAGAGGCGACACCGCAAGCCAAGCTCTAAATGCCAAAAATCTCAGTTTGTCTGCCTGTTTTCAATGGTCGCCGATATCTGGGCGAAGCGATTGAAACGGTACTTGGTCAGACGCATCAAGACTTTGAGCTTTTGGTAGCTGATGATTGTTCCACCGATGATTCTCTCGAGATTGCCAGGGAGTATGCTGCTCGTGACGATCGGCTGATAGTCTGGCGCAACAGCAATCGGCTGGGATTGTTTCCAAACTACAATGCCACCATCGAGCGCGCGACCGGTGAGATCATCAAGCTCTTTGCCCAGGATGATCTCTTGATACCAACCTGTCTTGAAAGGCATGCCGAGCTGTTGACGAATAACCCTGCTGTTAGCCTCGTAACCGGCAGCCGGACTATCATCGGCGATCACGGCGAAGTTAAGGGCGTGGTTAGTCAGTACGATGAAGATCGATTGCTCTCAGGCGACGAGGTGATCGAGGCAAATATAACGAATTACTGTAATTGGATTGGAGAACCAAGCTGTGTCTCGTTCTCCGCGAACAAGCGAGGCACCGGATTCGATACCGCTCTGTTTCACTACGGTGATGTGGAGTACTGGTTTCGTATTATGGATGGTGGCATGTTGTACTACTCTTCTGAGCCTTTCTGCTCATTTCGTCGGCACGAGGGAAGCGCCACCAGAAGAAATATGCGTTCCATGAACTTTATCGCCGATCTGGCGTACATCGGAGATAAATACGAATCTTATTTACTCTCTAAAAGTATATCGAGACAAATGTATTGGGAGAAAATGATCGATACGATCAGTTATTGGGTCTATAGCATGGTTGATGATGAGAGTCTGATAGAGCCGGATTCGACCGATCTTGTTGATCCAGATAACTATGACCCTGCCACCATGGCTAGAATCTTGAAGGCGATAAGGTACGCGTCGATGCTGGCTCTTCATAAACTTACCGTCGAAAATCTTCGCAACGAATCTTTAGTAAAAGACATGGAGAGCGAGCTTTTTAATACAGAAGAAAAACTCTCTAATATATTAAACAGTCCTGTAACCAGGGCAAGCAGCGCCGTCCGCAATGTCTTGACGCGACTTGGGTCCAAGAATACTTAATCCCATTTCCAGTGCTGTAGCGGATTGGCCAGTTAAATACTCTTAAGTAACGCTTCGCATTCACCTTGCAGTAACAGCTTGTGGTGCGCTAAGATGCTGGATCGGTTACACAAAATGGAGAGTACACATGATATCCGGCAAAACTGTACGAAAGACCAGCCCGATATTGTACGTGGCACTGGCAGCAGTATGCTTCTTCCAGCAAGGTTGCGGAAGTGGTAATTACGGGCAAGATGGCGCCAGCAAGAACGGTACAATCAATGTCGAAGGTCTCAAAGTCGGCGTGCCCGAAACCGTCATTAAAGATGCCGTTTTGACCTTTGTCCTGGACGAACAGCAAGCGGCAAAGTCAGGCGGAAGAAATCAGTATCTCAGTCGCACGAAAGACAGCAAGGGCGGTCAGTTCTCTGCTCAATGCAAGGACGGCTCGTGTTTCAGACTCGAGGCAATCTATGCCGACAATCCAATTACGAAAGAACAAGCGTTGGAGACTCTGGCCAAGATGCTCCCCACAAGCGCTACCGCACCTGTCGTCCGAGAAGGCAGCAAGGCAAAGGATCCGACCAGTCCTACAGAAAAGTATGACTGTGGTGATGTTTACGTTGGTGAGCTCATTTATCTCGAACCGACCTCTGACAAAGTCAGACTCGTAGCCGCGATCGATCGCTCCAAGCTCAAGAAAGACAACAAGGAAGAAGACGGAGCGAAGTCCGAAGCGGGTGCAGATGCAACCAAGGCCGAAGCACCTAAAGAAGATACGAAGACCGAGTAGCACGTAGCTAGTCTAAGTCTGGAGCGCCCGGCACTGCTGGGCGCTCTTCTGTTTTGGAAGGTCATTCTGTGAGAAACAGGCTCGCCGAGCTTCTATTGGATGCCTTTTCAGGCTGTCGATGGAATAATCATCGCTGTCATTCCGTGGAGGGAATAACTTGGATGCCTTTTTAATGCCGTCGAGGCAATGCCCATTGTCATCATTCCGTCGAGAGATGCTTTTTTTCATCGTGGCATTCGAACCAGTTCGCACATTGGCTTCTCAGGCTGTTTAGGGTTCGCCCACAGGGCAATCCATTGCAGGACCGTACGTGAAGTTGGTATTGTTCCCGCGCTTCCTGAGCCGGGAATCATAATCAGTTGCTATGAGTGATGATACGATCGACCGATGATTGGATCATGATGAACCGGCGGTTTAGACGACTATGGCGACTAATTCGACAACAAAATCGTTAACTCCGATACTGGTGACCGGTATGGGTCGCTCCGGATCGACGCTTGCCATGCAGCTTTTAGGCACCGATCCTGATTGCGTATTCGACCAGGTCTATCCTCTGGAGAGTCGCTACCTCAGCCTGATTGCGCACTTTGCTGCTCAGTGGCAGGGGTGGACGTTCGCTGATTATGGACAGACGGCGTCGGCATATCAAAGTATTCTAGGGACGAATCCGATTGTTCTTCGCGCTGGGCAGGATGAGAGTAGGCTCCTCAATATTCCGATGAGCAGCGATGTTTTGTCGGCTCTCTGGAAGCAATTTTCCGATACTGTGCGCATTGAAAATCCTGCCAGCCGATTTTACGCTGAAAAGGTCGTAGAGTGGATGCCGTCTTTCCTTTCCAGCAGCATGGACACATACGCACTATACTTGTTTCGCGATCCGCGCGATCTGTTTTTGTCAGCCAACTCATTCAATGCCAAACGTGGTTATCTCGCATTCGGCAGGCAGCAGACTGACACAGACAGAGATCACGCATTGACGCTAGCGTATCGGTATCTGCATAGGTTTGAAAACTATAAAGCATTCAAAGCGGCTGGTGGCAAAGCAAGTCTCGTACGGTATGAAGACCTGGCACTAAATCCGATACCGACCTTGAAGGACCTCATTGATACTGTCGGTATCGACATCAGGCCTTTGCCGGATGATAAATCATATTCACAACATAGAACGAGCGGTTCGATACAAGAATCTATTGAACGCTGGAAGCGAGAGCCTGTCAATCAGGCGGTGCTCGATGTATTTGACGAAGTGCTGCACGATATTCTGCGGGAGCTGGATTATGAGGTGAGCGGAACGAAAACGGCTCCCCTCGTGTTCGATTTTTGCGGCAAATCTAGAGAGAAACTTCTGGGCAGCGTAACTGGTTCTGAGAATGTTCAGCTCGTCGGTACGAGCGATGCTGGTTTGTCAGTTGTGGTAAAGCGCGCTGATGCTACAGGTGGTGGCGCTCGAGCGATTGAAATGGATTTCCGTTGCAACGATGTCTCGATGAATGATGTCTCGGAGTGCTGGGTTTGCGTCTCCGGGGAGTTTGGCGGTCGAGCCGGACTTTCCTGGTCTAGCGGTGCAGATACATTCGAAACCTCGAAGAGTTCCGACTTTACAAAGTTGTATGATCCGGGGACTCATTGCACCACCTTGCGTTTTAACCTATCTTCCGAAGAAAGTTGGTGCGGGCAGTTATCCAGTCTGCGTCTGCACATCAGCAACACGGTCTCTAGTCGCTCCAAAGCTTCTATGAATATTCGATCGGTGAAGCTGCTCAGCGCGGACAAGGAAAGTGCAGGTGCCGTCCCGAAAGTCGAGGACAAATCGGCTGCGAACGGGTTGCGAAAAGGAGTCGGTAGCTTCTTTGGTAATTTGCTCGGCAGCTCGAGTGACACGAACGCCTGAACGAGGCACCTGCTCGCTCCGTTCGCCAATGTAGAAATGCGTGAATATTGATTTCGGAAGTTTCGGGTTCTTCTGGTGGCGATAATTCCATTCGTCAGTTATGATGAGTCAGAGGCTGCATTGAATCTGGGGCGGAACCATGACGCCATATTCGGTAATTTGTTTACTGACGGTAATACTGCCTGTCGTATTGGTAGTCGTAGTCGACGTATGTATAATCTTCGAGCTAATGAAGAAGGTGTGCTCGTGCGTAGCCTGGCAGCGCTGGCTCATCTTGATGTCAGTCTGTGCACTCTCGGGTTGGCTCTGGGATGTGCTGGGCTCGCAGGAGCTTTTTGTTTTTCTCGTTCCCATCGTGTTGTTGTTTTTCTTACCGCAAATTCGGTTTGGGTTGTATGCACTAAATCTTTGCAGACCCAAGAATCCATGGCATCTTTCCAATGGACATGTCCTGGTGTTCTGTCTCCTTTCTCCAGTCGGCATTGGCGTGTGGTTAGGAGTCATGGTCTCCATCTGCAATTCATTGTCTCCGCTGCGCTATTATTATTAGTACTCGAGGCACTGCAATATGCTCGAATGGAACGCAGCCTGTATTAGTGATCAAGCCTGCAATAGAAGGCGCACTATCGACAAGGATGCGATGTTTCTGAGTGTCGACAACCGTGACTGTCTGCTATCGGGGCACCTAGATCTCGTCGACATGATGACGAGACGAACGGCTCTTATGGTGTTCTGCGATTAGATGAAGGGAATGAGTACGTGCGATTGGCTTCGGCTCGTCGTACCGATGCCTTCTCATCGACCTCGATGACAGGCGGCTTGGCGACGGCAGCAGTCTGAGCCGGTTTCGCAGTTGCCTGACCAGTGCCTTGCGTGCCCCAGCGCACAGTATTGGCTGCCCTGCGCTTCTCGGCGTCAATTTTTTCCTGTTGGGCCTTTTTCCAAGCGGCTACTTCTTCTGGCGTGTACTTTCTTCCAGCCGACTCTGGTGCGCTTCTCGGCGACGTGACCGCTTTTGCGAGCGTACGGAGGAGACCCATCTTGTTCACTTCCCAGAATGGAAAAACTGTGACTATGTCTGAACTCGCGCCCTGTTTCGTAAGGTCGTTATCGAGCTCTCTCAGATAAGGGAAGTACGAGCCGATTTCGACAAACGTGATGGTGAGAAGCTCCGGCTTAACAATGTCCTTCGTGGCGTTGATGACCAGCTTCTTCACCTGGTCCGCATCGCTTGGACGTCCGTCCGTGATTATCGCGATAACGGCGGGTTGCCCGTAACTGAGCTTGCCGCGCACAGAGCTTAGGGCATCGGTAATGGCAGGTGCCATGAAGCTTTCGCCAGTCGGCGTGTTTTGACGAAACACGTCGGCGACCCGGGCAAGCGTACATTGCTGATACGAGCGGTAGTTCGAATTGAATATGACGATACTGAGCTTGTCTCCGACAGCGCGTTCTGCCTCTTTGTACATATTGCTCGTCTGTCCCTGGCACCACTCCCAGCGGCTCAGATTGCCGCAGTCGCGTGTACCCATCGATGCGGAGTTGTCGACAAGGAGAACGATATTGTGATTGGCAAGAATTTCCGCAGCAGGTTTCGACAGTCCAGCGTCGCCGTCCTTGTTCGAAGCGACTGCATTGGCAGATTGTGGTGAATTGTCTTTTTGCTGTGACTTCGCCGTTTCCCAATCAGCCATATCGAGAATACATACGTATTTCTTTCCGTCGCGTTCAATCACCATGATTGCCTTATGGTCGGTCATGTCGTTAACCAGGATTCGGTCTCCGACCTGAAGGCCTTTCTTGTAAGCCGGCGAACCCAGGCGCAGTCCTGTGACGCCGGTCGGCGGGCCACTTTTGTCGCGATAGTAGCCGAATTTGCTGTATACGCCGGATTCCTGTCCGAGCTGAGGGACATTCACATTCTGGTCGATCGACCCATGCAGCACTTTTGGTGGCGGCAATTTATCCAGTTTTGGAATCAAAGCTTTGAGCTCGATGATTGGCATATCATCTGTCGGCGCCTTTTTCTTAGCCGCATCGGCAGGTGCTTGAAGCGAAGCTACCAGGCAGACCAAGGCTAGGATTGAGATTGTTTTTCTATCGTGAAACATAAGGACGCCATCCTGGGTGCGATTTTGCCAATTCTTGCTGACGTAGAGTTATGTACCCATCCTTCAGGCAAATTGCTCCCAATGGTGCGCATAATGTAATAGATCTAGGGTTTCTCCGGTGATTGCTCATCTGTCCACGTCCGACAGCTCAGGGCAAGGTTTCGGTTAGCGCTCTGAACATGCTCAAACGGATACGCACGTGCTCACGGGCAAAACTCGCATCGTATTGCATCCAACTGTGCATCGCGAAAGGGGCAAGGGATGAAAACGGTGTCTGGATCTCAAATCTGTTGAACTAAAATCTCGATGCAATTGTGGTCTTGGGCTTCCAGACGTATTCTACTGTCGCACCGCGACGGCGACGTTAAGACCACTGATCATGAGCCAAGTTAGTAGACCGATCTGTTTAAACGAGCGACGGTACTTCGAATGAACGCTTGGCTCCGAAGCCTTCTTCGCTTTCCATGATCTCTTCGTACATCGGCACGATGTCCAGGACCGGACCGTCGGCTACTAGCTCTCCGTTGCTGAGCAGCACCGCCGAATCGCAGAAATACTTCACCATGCCCATGTTGTGCGAGACGAACAGGATAGTTTTTCCACGTTCTCGCAGATGCTCCATCCGGCGCCGACACTTCTTCTCGAAGCGAATGTCTCCGACGGCCAGTGCTTCATCGACGAGCAAAATGTCTGGATCAACATTGGTGGCACAGGCAAAAGCGAGACGGACAACCATCCCGCTGGAGTAGGTCGCGAGCGGCTGATCGAAAAATTCACCGATTTCAGCAAAATCCGCGATCTGGTCGAGGCGATTGAGCATCTCTTTCTTTTCGATTCCTAGCAACATGCCGTTGAGCAAAGCATTTTCCCGACCCGAGTATTCGGGCTGGAAGCCTGCTCCCAATTCGAGAATCGCTGTAACTCGACCGCGGCAGGTCACTCTTCCAGCGGTCGGCTGGAGAACATTGGCAATGATTCGCAGCAACGTAGACTTACCGCTGCCGTTAGGACCGAGCAGAACCGTCGTCTCCTGTTTGAACTTATAACTGAAATCTTTCAGCGCCCAAAATTCTCGATGGTAGCATTTGTTGCGCATCAAGATCTCTTTGAGCCTGTCGATAGGCTTGTCGTAGATGTTGTATCTCTTCGAGACACCGCTAAGTTCAATTGGGAAATCGATCATTACACTATGTCCGCAAAGCTGTGTTTGGTTTTATAGAAGAAGTGGAAGCCCAAGAGGAACACCACCAGCGATACCAAGCTGTACTCGGCATACCAGGCAAAATTAGGTAACTGTCCTTCGATAATCACGTGACGGTAGTCAGTAATTATTCCGGCCATCGGATTGAGCCACAGCAAGAATTGCAAGTGCGCAGGCATCCTTTCTGGCGGATAAAGAATGGGAGTCATGTACATCCATGCGGAGAGTGCAAGCGCAATGAAGTGTCTGCAGTCTCTTACAAAGACTCCAAGACTACCGAAGAACCATGACAGTCCCGCGGTGAACAAGAAGTGCGGAATGAAAATCAAGGGAACGAAAAGGATAGTGCTGTGCAAGCCATGCTGTCTGAAGGCTGCAAACAGTATCAACAAAACGATCGAGATAGATCCGCTCAGGAAGCTAGAAATCGATACGATGAGAGGTAGAGTCTCGAGAGGGAAAACTACTCTCTTTACCAGGTTAGGCAACTCGAGAACTTTGGTCGTCGATGATGCGATCGATTCTGCCATGGCGGACCAGGGGAGAAAACCGCACATCAAATAAAGAGCGAAGTCACCGGTACCCGCATTTTTTCCAAAGCGGACCTGGAGGATGACATTGAACAGAAATGTATAGAGGAACATGTGTCCGAGCGGGTTGAGCAGCGGCCACAACGCGCCGAGGAGCGAACCTTTATAGCGCCCCGTGAAATCGCGATGCACCATCAGCGATATCAGGTTACGGAGATTCCATAAGTTGAGAAGAGCAGCAAGGCTGCTGCCTCGCTCTGCTACGCGCTCATCCACCTTTATAGTCTGCGTCGGCGCGACTGATGGACTAGTGACTGTTTTTTCTTCTGATACCAGATCAAGCATGTTGATAGACAGGGTTTTCGGGATTCCAAGATGCTAACACGTTGAGCTCCATGGCGCATGAAAATAGTACTAACTCAGCGGACACTAACGACCTTATTGGGCACAGGGAGCAGTGCATAGCGTTCTTGTTGAGAAACAATTACTACTTTCAGACCCGTACAATCGCCCTTTACCAGGCCTGCATCTATATCTATGTTAAATCCGGTGTTAAGCGCGCTCTTATCGACCGATTGAGCAACGTCCGGGCGGCTTACGAAGGTTCTTTCGGCTGTCAGCAGGCGTCCGTTTTCAAAGACGAGGACATTCACCGGTCTGGACGGGATCTCGAGATCGCAGGCCCAGCCAGCCAGTGATATTTTGCTATCTTGCCGGGTTATCTGATCTACCGATCCGGAAATTTTCTTAGAAGCAACTAACTTACTCCCATTGCCGTTCCTTAGTTCTGCTTTATCTAGTGCGTAAACCGCGTTATAGATTCCTGAGATAGACTTGGTCTTTCCGCGTTGAGCATCGAGCGTGGCTTGCAGGTAGGCGTGCCCGTTCTTCAAATCAGGCTCGAGATATGCCGACTCGCCCCATTCGTTCCATGCATTGATGAATATCAATCGCTCGTCGCCCGCGTGATGGGTTTTCGTCCAGGAAATGCTCTCCTGGAGCCAGCTTTGATAGGCTTCCGGTGTAGAGCCGTGAAATATGGTGGCATCATTGGCGGGGCGTCTTGCTGTATTGTCCCATGAGGGAATCAGACCGCGGAAAAGCTTGAATTGAGGCTCTTCGCGATTGACTGCATAGAAGGCAGTTTGACCATAGTCGTATACGTTGCCTGAGAATCCATTGGTTGAATCGAGCGGTTTGAATTGCACTGTGGCAGAGCGTACGCCGCTTGGAGGAAATTCAATGGCTGCGTCGAAACCAACCGACTGCGGGTCGACTACGACGCCCTTCTCCATTCGACAGAGATAGAGATCTCTAAAACCTGCAGCCTTAGCGGCGCTTCGCCAGATTTGTGTGTACTTGATTGGATCCGGCAGCGCTTGCGAATCATAGACGACGAATAGAGGTTTGCTGTCGACCTTGATATAGCGGTCGTCTCGGAACATCGGAATGAGTTCGTCAATTAATGACTTCGCGTCCTTTTCGGAGTACGTTTGCATTGCGATCGCTTCTTTCGAACCGACCCAATTAGCCCTCCAATGATGATTGGCCCACGAAACACAGAATGGAAAATCCGGTTTGCCGCTTTTGAACATCTGTTCGATCGGGCGCTCTAATAATTTACGACCACCGCCAAGATTGAAGTAGTAATAACAAAATCCGGCAATGCCATATTGTTTTGCCAACTCGGCTTGCGCGACTTGAGATTCGGGCAGGCGCAAATCATAAAAGCCAAGATCCGACGAAATCCTGGGCTGGTAGTGCTCCTGAAAGAGCGGCTTTGCCTGAACCACGCGTCGCCATTCCGTGTAACCTTTGCCCCAGGCTGCATCATTTTCAGGAATTGGGTGAAACTGCGGTAGATAGAAGCAGATCAGTCGCGGGTCGTCGCTTGTCATTTGAGTTCTCTTGTAATATTCGGAGCTTTTCACACCGTGTTTTGATGTCGTCTCACTACTTCAAAAGCAGCTCTCTGATGGCATTCAGTTTGCTGCGGATTTTCCAGATCTTGCTTCTCTCTATCCATTCGATTCGCTGATTGGATTGATCGAGATCGGATTGAGCAGCCCCCAGAGCCTTTTCTAGTTTAGACAAAGAGGACTGAGTCTTTCGAAGCTCCATCCAATCGGTAAAGACTTGCTTGCCGAAATCTGGAGCAGATCCGTTGCAACCATTATGATTAGCAGGTTTGAGCTCTGTCGAATTCTCCAGATCTTCCCACAATTGGAAAATTTCCGGGAAGCATTCTCGGACAAGGGCGGGACGATGAGATCCTTTTGGTTCTGTCTTGAACATCGATTTGTCGAATGTAGTCGATGCGGGCATCGACAAAGGCAGAGAAAGCCGATTGCGCAATGCGTCTACCAGGGGGGCAGGGTCGGTTGCAACCGCATCAACATGAGCGAGCAGCGATCGGTCTTTGTGTCGATTATAGAAATCGATCGACAGACGATTGTAGTGTTCCCAGACTTTGAGCGCCAACACCGGATCTTCCTGAAAAGCCTTGTCTCCACGCCTGAAGAGCGAGTCGACAACCTCCCATGGAGATCTGAAGACGAACAAAAATTTCGCGTCCGGGAGGAGCTCCATCCAGAAATCCAGAAATAGAGTGGTTCTCGGATCCTTCCATCCCCAGGGACCAGGCTGTGAATTGTCGCTCACAGTTTTGATCGCTTCCTCGCGCAGTTCGGGAGAGACACGTTTCACAGTGTCGAGGCTCCAGGCGTTAAGCCCGGCATTCTTCAAGATCTTGGCATGCAGTTTGACGAAGTCCGTATTCTCGAAGAAGCCCTTTGTGTTACCGGCTTCCCCTGGCGACAATCGCTCACCGACGTGCAGCCCGGCTTCTTTCAAGATCGACGAGACGAATGATGTCCCGGACCGATGCATCCCGGCGATAATCAATACTTGACCAGATTTAGCTTTGTCCATCGTTCAATCAGTTATTTTTGAAAAACCATCACATCTTGGAAGTAAACACCAGGAATCTCTTTCCAATTGCCAGGGTAGTAGGCGATTCGCTTCAAACCAGCGTGTTGTTGAAGCTTCTCAATTCCTTCTTTGGAAATTCCAATCGCTTTCTCCGGTGTCTTGCCGACGCAAAAGAAGTACTTAGAGTCATATGCGGAATTGGCGAATACCCATCTGGTCTGAGGAGTCATGTGGTAGCGACCCTTCATATCAGGCTGTCTGAGCGACAGGCTCTTTTCGTAAAGTTCGTCGAGATGGAAAAATGTGATGATCGCCTTGCCACCTGGCTTCAGCACTCGTGACACTTCCTTGAAGTAGAAGAATGCGGTTTCCTCGTCCATGTGCGTCCAGACTGACAGCGCTGTTACCAGGTCAAATGTGTTATCGCGCAGATCCCACGGCAGATTCTTGCTAGCCTGATCCGGCGTGTAAACAGTGTTGTAGACATCCAGGTGTTGGAAGGAAAATTTGTCTGCCGGATAGTGATCGCGGCAAAACTCTATGTCCTCTTTCAAAACATCGATACCGACGAATTGCCCACGCTCGCCGAGAAAGGGCTCAGCCGCGATGCCCAGCAGTCCGGTTCCGCAGCCGACATCGAGAACAAGGTTGTCCTGCTTCTGATCGAGATGCATGTACATAAGAGTCTGAAAAATGCCTGTGACATGTGCCCATTCGCCATAGGCGTACTTCCCACCGCGCCGAGCTGGTTCCAATGGCAACAGCCGCAGATTGCGCGTTCTTTTGATATAGCTCTGATCCCGAGGTACGAACTGGCTATCGAGCTGCTCGTAGACTTTTCTTTGCTCTTCATTTAGCGCTGTCTGTTGCGCCTTTGAGGCTTCAGGGTCGTTCTTCGGGAGGAGTTTGTCCAGTAGGTTGTTTGATTTGGATGGCATTGTCTTTATGAGTAACGCTTTAGGAAGTGGAAACCGTCTAACAATGAGGGTCCGTTATTGTATCTGATGTCAACTGCGATTTCCCGTGAATTTTGTAATCGTTGGTTGATCCCGCAGTCTGGCTAGCTCAGCCCCCGCAGCCGAGCTTAACCAGAGGCGTTGGAACGCCCGGTGCGACTGAATAAGACCAAGAGGTAACGAAGTACTAACTGCTCGTACTACGCAGGTTTTGATCAAAACCAGGATTTGTCTATAGAAGAGACGAGTCTCTGGTCCAATCGAGTAGCGCCGCTGCCGTTGAGGTGTGCTGAATCCAGGAATGATGCTTTATCGAATTCTCGGGTGGTGAGCAGGTCGACGAGCGTGACACCGGGTTCGGTGGCAATCTTATTGAGCGTCGATTCATAGGCTTTGAACAGCTTGTCCGGGATCAGGTTGCGATTGTCTTCGGATATCGGCATGCTGACCACGAGAAAGTGCGAGTTGTTGTTCTTCAAAATCTCAGCGCATTTGAAGAGCTGATCGGATTGGCTTTCAAGCTTCTTGAAGTTGGGCGGGTTGTAGCGAACCTGATAGTTATTGAGATCGCGCTGAAAGCTGGCGGGATCAACCTGAAAGGCTGTCCGTTTACCGCTGCGCCGCTTACGCTCGAGCTTCACCGGTTGAGGCGCGGCTAAGGTAGTGAGCGCGATTTGTTGTTGCTCGTCCTTTCTTCCGAGCGCTTTGAGAGTTATAGCGTCGAAGTTGCTCTTGATCTTGGCGCGGTCGTGATAGTAGTTCCAAACCACTCCGGTGAAAAAGTCTCGAAGCTTCTCTTTGCCTGGTGTGTCTCCGAGCTGACCATATTCGCGAATTTTGTTGGCTACTGGATCAAAATTGCTTACAGTTCTCACGAATTTGTCGCAGGCGCCCGCGATGCCACTAGTTGCGGTGCCAGTCGGCCGTACGTTCAACACCAAACGTCCTCCGATTGCGCCGGCTGTGGGCACGAGATTGTCGACCATCGCGCGGGGCGATATTCCGTAAAGGACTAGCTTCGGGAGCTTGCCTCTGGCTTCCAGTTCGCTAATCAGAAGATGGGCATCCGTGGGATTCGCTCCCGGCATGCTGAGATTCAAAATATCGATATCGTCGCCGAACTCCTTTTTCAGAAGTTGTTTAAGGAATTTCGCTTCCAAATATGTGAAGTGCTGCTTCCTGTCTTTAACCAAACCCTGCGCGTCGTCAGCGAAAAAGAGGGCAGAGTAGATTAGCGAGTCGCCAAGCACGACGATGTCGGGTCTTCGATCACTTTCGATGGCCTGCCTTATTGCTACCAATCTTGGATTCTGCTGAAATTGATTGGCTTTGTCTTGTGACTGAATGTAGATTACAACGACATCTACCGCTATCAGCATGACGATCAGCAGCAAGAACGGGCTCGCCAGGAATCGCTTGAATGGCGATTGTTTTTCTGCTGATTGGTCGTTAGCTAACATGTTTAACGACTGTGCCTATGGTTTTCGCTGCTGCTGATTAGAACTGGAAGTAGATGAATGGCTCTGAGTTATCCGGTAAGAATGTCACCATCAGGAGGATGAGAATGCAGCAGTAAGCTGCTTTCAAAAATGCCGGAGCACGACGAAAGACGTTCTTCTCGTTCAAAAACGTGACAGGGAAGTTAAAGAGCAACAAAAGTCCGGTGATTCCGATGGCGATGGTCACGACTACCGGCAGCTCCGGTCGCAATACCAGAAAGTGGCCTTGCTCCGCCGTAGTGTAGATCGGTTTGAGAAGAACCAGTCGTTTAATGATACCGAATGCGGTGGACACATCATGTACGACGAAAAAGACCCAGCCAATGCATACCACATGGAAGGTGAGCAGAATCGATGCTACATGTCCGACTTTCGATTGGACAAACTGATTGATAGGTTGGAATTTTTCTTTCAGAGCGCAGAACTCACGATGGACGATCAGGGCTAATCCGTGGAAAACGCCCCAGATTACGAAGTTCCACGATGCTCCGTGCCAGAGCCCGCCGAGGGCCATGGTCAAGAACAGGTTGCGATTCGTCTTCCACTTCCCATCCCTGGAGCCGCCGAGCGGGATGAACAGGTAATCTCTGAGCCAGGTTGAAAGGGAGATGTGCCAGCGGTGCCAGAAATTAGACATGTTATTCGCGATGTATGGCATGTTGAAGTTGATTGGAATCTTGTATCCCATCAGCATCGCGGAGCCTCGAGCTATGTCTGTGTAGCCCGAGAAATCGAAGTAGATTTGAAAAGCAAAAGCATAGGCGAACAACCAGAGTTCCGGTGCACCATAGGCCAACGGCTCTTTGAGCATCATGTTGACCATCACGGACAGATTGTCGGCGAGAAGAATCTTTTTCGCGAAGCCGGTGATGATGATAGGGACGCCGTCGTCGAGCATCGAAAGTTTGAATTTCTTCGTCTCATCCTCTTTCATCTGCGCGACGAAGTCAGGATAGCGCTTGATCGGTCCAGCAATCTGGGTCGGGAAGAACGCCGCGAAAAGCGCAAAAAGCACGAACGAGTCGATCGGCTTGTTGCCCCGGTAGATTTCGAACAAGTAGTGAATGAATTCGAACGTGAAGAACGAGATAGCGAGCGGCAGGATTATATTTACCGACCATTCCGGATTATGTCCCGTCAACCAGCCTGTGACGGTGGAAGCGCTTCCGACCGCAAAATTCGCGTACTTGAACACGCCGAGGCAGAGCAGATTGGCGATGATTCCTGCACCAAAAATCGCCTTGCGATTGGTCTGGGCGCGATGTAAGACGCCACCCCAGATATAGTTCAACGCCGTCATTCCGGCTATCAGAATGATGAAAGCTGGTACCCAGCTCATGTAAAAGGCCCAGCTTGCCGTCAAAAGCATCGGCAGACGCAGCTTTCTCGGCAACAACCAATACAAAAGCACTGCCAGTGGTAAGAACAGCAGGTATTCCAGGCTCGTAAACAGCATTGGCTAGCTTCCTCAGTCTACTTTTTGCCGGTGGCGTTAATCGAATGGGCTGGCTCTCGCCGGCATCTGGCATTACGCTCCAGGTACGCGGTCTGTCGATTCGCCTGTGTCGTCAAGCGACCTTCAGATGTTATCACGGCTCAAATGCCTGTCTTGATATCTAAGAATGTCTCATGATTTAACTCTTTTTATATGAGGCGATCTTCAACCTGCTTAATGTTTCTCAGATGCCTATTCCTGTCCTGCATGACCGGCGTCTCCCTCCGGGGCAACTTTATTCGTGGAGGGAAAGTGTTTGGCTAGTTCTTTCTTTACAGTTTCGAAGCGCTTTTCGCCTGCCAGATTTTTCCATTCATACGGATCTTTCTTCTCGTCGTACAACTCTTCCGTATTATCGTGATATCGAATGTAGCGCCACTCCTCGCTGCGCAAAGCATGATTCTTGTAGCCATAGGTAGAAAGTGCCGGAGTGTTCCAGTTAGCGCCAGGGCGTCTGAGGAGTGACGCAATACTTACACCTTCGACATGCCGTGGAACTGGCAGGTGACAGAGATCGGCGAGCGTCGGATAGACGCTCATCAGATCGACCGTGCGATCGCAAACGCCACCAGAAGTGGTGACACCCGGCGCCACCCAGATCAGTGGATTTCGAGTTGCTTCTTCCCAGAGCGCAAACTTGCGCCAGTGCATCTTCTCGCCGAAATGATAACCGTGATCGCCGAAGAAGACTACGATAGTATTCTTACTCGCGCCGCTCTTATCTAGCGCATTGAGTAACCTGCCAACGTTCATGTCGGAGAATGTAATGCAGGCTAGGTAGGCTCTCACCGCGTCTTCACGCTTGCCGGCTTTTGTGAGCGCCTGCTCTATTCCGTCGTGAGGCGGGAATCCGTATGCAAGCTGCCTTCCATAGGTGGGTACGTCGTCGAGGTCTGTGGTCAAGACTTTCGGAAGTTCGATCTTGCCTTTGTACATGTCATAGTATTTTTTTGGAACGCTCCAGGGCAGATGTGGTTTTTTTAGTCCACATGCCAGAAAGAAAGGCTGCGAGCGCTTCTTCTTGATCTGCTCAATCGCCCAAGATGTTGTCTTGTAGTCGGGCATATCTTCATCTCGACAGTTGAGCGGATCGAGAATCATTGTCTTGATCGCACGCTTTCTTTCTTCTTTTGTTGGTTTGATCTCAACGAGTTTGCAGTATTCGTCAAACTCGTCGTAACGTTCTAATCCCTGATGGTAAATCTTTCCTGCACCAAGCACCGCGTAGCCATGGTTTCGAAACATCGTCGTCAGCATTTGAGAACGATCGATGAGCTTTCGCCAGTCGGTAATGTTCTCGTACACACCGGTAGATGAAGGGCGGTAGCCCGACATCAATGCTGCTCGAGAAGGATTGCAAACCGGTGCTGCGCAATAGGCATGTAAAAACGTCACCCCTCTCTTCGCTAAACGATCGATGTTCGGCGTTATTGATTGCCGGTTTCGCCCCATATGATGGACCCAATGATTGAGATCATCGGCGACAATCATGAGCACATTCGGTCGAGCGGAATTTTTTTGAAGCTCGCCTCCTGCCTTAGTTGGTTTCGTCGTCTTCCGTGACTCTGTCTGGTTCGAGCTCGTAGTGGTAGCGTCCTTTGCTGCTAGAAGGGTAGCGCTTTTTGATGTTTTTGAAGGTGCAGAATGCGCTCTCTGATCTTTCGAAGAACTCTTTTCCAGATGCGGTGCATCCTTAACCGTGGAGTTGCTCCCCAGCGCCGGCGCCCAGTTGAACAAGGCAAGTGACAACATGGTTGCGATTGCTGATACGGATTTCTTCTTTGTTGTGAACAAAAGCATTTTGACGCTACTCGGACGGAGCTATCTATCTGTAGGGTTGATGCCCCATGCATCGCACATCATTCGTTAGGACTCGATAATGCGGACGACATACAGGCAACCTTTATGATAATACTCATGAGCCTGATTGCTGCAAGGTCACAGACTCTACATGAACAACCACAATGTAGCAACGTGAGTCCATCGCCTCTCATTGGCGAACACGTGTAGGCATTCACCAATGCGCAAAATTATCGCGATGTTACAGAGCGATAATTCTAATCCGAGACCTCTTGGAATTTGGATAGAATAGGCAGCTTGTTAAGGAGCTTCCTGGTCAGTCCATCTGTGCTCGACAGCGATGCAGGTTCAATGCACCGAGAGCGGGCGCATTTGCCACTCATTTGACAGAGATTTATTCGTGGCGACGAAACTGCTAATTCACATTGGCTATCACAAGACAGGTACATCCTGGCTCCAGGCGCATCTATTCCCGAATGCGGTGCTTGGATTTGGGCAAGTAGATCGAGACTTGCTAAGAGATTCCGTCATAGCAAAACGTCCGCTCGAGTTCTCCGCCAGCGATTGCGCCGCAGCTTTGGCGCCGGAGATTGAGCAGCAGGAGAGGCAGGG
This sequence comes from Candidatus Obscuribacterales bacterium, assembly GCA_019746975.1. Taxonomy (GTDB): domain Bacteria; phylum Cyanobacteriota; class Vampirovibrionia; order Obscuribacterales; family Obscuribacteraceae; genus JADYXR01. The sequence goes on along the minus strand of JAIERK010000187.1, from coordinate 15,501 downwards.
ACTGTGTCCTGTTCTCTCGCACGAAGCGCTTAGCGGTAACATTCATGCTGGTGGATATCAGTCGAAAGAGATTGCCGACCGGCTTCAGACCATGTTCTCATCGGCTAAAATTCTGATTGTTATTCGCGAGCAGCGCGCGATGATTCAGTCGTGCTACCAGCAGTACATCAAGATTGGGGGGCAATCGACGCTGAGAGAGTACGTGCTGCCACCAGAGCGATGGAGCTCTCGCATCCCTCTTTTTAGTCTGGACAATTTCAAGTATCACCTGTTGATCGACTACTACCACAAGCTATTCGGTGAAGCCAACGTTTGTGTAATACCTTACGAACTCTTCTTCTCCGAGCCGCGCGCGTTTGTAGAGACAATCCTCAGATTCTCGGACTTGCCCGTTGAATCCGACGGATTGAATCAGCTGCCATTCTCTGAGAAGTCAAACGAGACGCCGCCGTCGTTTGCCCTCGAGGCCAAGCGACGTATGAATTTCCTCTATCCCGTCAATAAGCTTCATCGCCTGGACGCTAAGTCTGATGAGGATCAACGTAGAATTGAGTTCGTCGACAGCACCGCCGCGTTGGTTGGCAGTTTGGCGCCGAAATCATTGCAGGATCAGTTGAAACAGCAGCAGCGCGTCTGGATCGACAGTGTTACCGACGGAATGTATGCAGAGAGTAATCAGTGGATTGCAACCAAATGCGGTATCGAGCTGAATCGATTCGGATATAGGATGTCTGCCGAAAGCCGGGACCGCAGCGGCAAGCCGGCAAGCGTCGAGCAGTAGCAGTGGGTCTCCGAAAGAGCGCTCACCAGCGCAGTTGACGCTCACTCGTCTCTCGTCTGTGATTGATCGTTCCGAGCGGAACTCGCATTGGTGGTCAATCTCGTGAATGCCTTATCCTGAGAATTCAGCGAGCGAGGATGACGTAAGCAACAGCGAATTGTTACGCGCGCATGCTATGTGCCGGCGAGACGCTCACGGACTTCGAGAAGATCTCAACATGAACGTACACGCGCTGGCTCTGTGCCCGCGTAACCCCCGCGCTCCGCATTGCGAAGAAGTGCAGCTCTATTTAAGCAAGCTTGCCTTCGCTTCAGCAAAGTGGTCGATACCGGTTAGCAGCTCATTGTAGAACTTGTCGCCGCCGGCAGCGTTGAGGTGCACGGTGTCCCGATAGTCGTTAGGTTCATAAATTGTCGATTTGTCGATATCGACGTACGGTACGTTGTATTTTGCAGCCGCGTCTTTAGAGCGTTGTTGGTACAACTTGTATATATCCTTCGATAAAAGCGATTTGTTGAGCTCCGTAATCGGCATGCTAACAAGCACGAGAGGAATTTTGTTGTTCGCTGCGAATTCTACAGTCCTTTCCAGGTAGTCGAGATACATGTTCGCCATCTTGGCGCTGGGCGGATTGTAGTGTTTTTTGTAAACCGAAACACTGCGCGCGAGGGATTGTTCCGTCGGTGTCGCGATCAACGAAGTGGTGTTACCCTGCAACGCTTTGTCTTCTTTCGGTTGTTTTACCTTGGTGGAGACGGTGGTCAAATCGTTTTGACCACCGTCTCTAATGCACGCAATCTGTGTGTTGATGAGCTGTTTGATGAGCACGATGTCTTTTCTGCCGACTTCAACTTGCTGCTTTAGCGTGTCGAGTGGATTGACCGTGGAGACCGTTTCGCGCTTACCATGCTGATCGTGGAAGCGCTTTAATTCGAGCGATAAGACCGTCTCTTCCGGGACCGCTTGTTGATTGTTCATACAATCTCTTGGGGCTACGCCCAAGATCACTAGTTTGGGTGTTTTGTCGCAAGCCTTGAGCTCTTTCATCATTTGGAAGGCATCCGACATCATGCAGCCTGGAAGGGCAAAGTTGAAGACCTCGAGACTCTTGCCGTACTTGTCTTTGATGAGTTTTTCCAGGTAAAGACCCTTGGAATAGCTGGCGCGCTCTTCCTGACCGAATTGTGCTGACGATTCCTTTCGAACGAATGCCGAATCGCAGTGCAATGCCGGCGCCAACATCAACGACGAGCCCATAAGCACTATATCCGGGTTGCTAGTGCTTGCTAAGAATGTAGGCACTTTTTTGTAGGACTCGCCAACGTCGATGAGCTCCGCTCGGATGTCCTTCAACATGTTGGGCAGTGTGTAGGCTCCGAAGGCAACACAGATGGAGAGCAGCAATACGAGCTGAATAAAAACGCTCGAAATAATCGTCATGGGCAAACTTTTTGGCGGCGTTTGTTCGGAACGGGGACGCGCCTTTTGCTCTGTTTGGTTCCTGGATTTTAGATCGACCGTCATTGCACGTCTCTCGGTTGAACTCAGCTGCGGCTGACAACGCCCGTGGGGACGAATTATACCGGCGTCAGTTCCGGACAGTGTGAGGCCAGTATCAGGTTGTAATATGGTTGTCTCAAAGAAACGGACTGGCTTTTGAACCGTCGCGCGATTGAGATTAGAGTTCTTTTAGGTTTTTCGGTTTGAAATCTCTCGCTGGCATCGAGCATTTCCGGACAGCTTGACGGAGGAATTTCGCCATCTGCTGCGGCTGAGCGACGTCACGTGTTAAGCCGTAAATCAGCTCGTGTCGAGTACGATGCATCCACGAGCTGTTTTATTGAAGCTTTGTCGTGCGGGGATGGAATTTTACTTGCATATCAGGTCTGGCGGAGCTGAGCGTCGCTACTGCTTTTGCCGATAGCGAGCAGTTCTTCAGGTTCAGAAGTTTCAATCCGGAGAAAGTCGTTAGTGTCTCCACAGAAAGATCGGTTATCTGTGAGCCGCTCAAATCAAGCTCTGCGAGACTGCTCGCATGGCGCAATTCTTTGACACCGGCGTCTCCTATCGCTGTTTCCGCTACCCGTAGTATCGCAAGGTTGGGCAATGCAGCAATGTGCGCAATGTAAGCGTCTTCGACTTTGCTTCGGTTGAGCCAAATTTCTCTAAGGCACCCGGGCGATTGGCAGCTCTTAAATCCAGAACCTGTAACCTTTGTATCCCATAGAACCAATATTTCCAGAGCACTTGCGTTGTTCAAATGAGCAAGACCGGCATCGGTAACTGCGCACTTGCTGAGATCGGCAACCTTGAGAGTGCTTATGGAGGCAGCGTTCTCGAGCGCCTGGTCGTTGAATGTAGTCCAGTTGACTCTCAGCTGTTCTAACGTCGTAAGCGCCTTTAGATATCGATGCTCGCGCTCATCGGTGTTCAAATAGCTCATAGTCAGCCGCTTGAGAGCGGTCAGCGTACCTAGGTAGCTAAGTTGCGTGGATGGAACAAACGATTTTGGCAGTATAATTTCAGCGATCGCCGAATAGTCATTTGCCTTCAACCAGGATAGATCGAGAATGCCAGTCTGACCCAATCTAAGGCAGATCGAGGCGTTATCCGGGACTCGAACGACCCCCTGCGCATTCGCGAAGAATCGCTTCCCTTCACCTGTTCCGATATAGACTCGCCCCACGGATTGCTGGCTTGGAAATTGGATGGAGGTGCTCATGGCTGTTGTCGTGCTCATTTAGCCAATTTTTCTTTATGCCAGCATTCTGCCGGTCCACCAAGCTGCTGCGCCACAAGTCGTACTTCATCGTCGTACTTCTCGTGCAAGTATGAGCTAAACTCTGCTGGAATCTCGATCTCCGGCGACACGTTTACTCTGTCCAATTCGAGGATCTGTTGGACGGTGGCACCATCAGAAGCTGCTCCGATGAAATTCAAAATCTTAGAGAGCAGCAGCTCAGGCTCGCTGACGATATCATCATAAAATCCAATGAAGAGTTGATCTTTGGAAAAAAGTTCAGACCAGATTCTTATCGTTTTCAGATAATCGCTCCTGCCCTGCTGCTCTGGACTATCGACCCAGGTTTTAAACTCGTCGTATGAGATATTGGACTTGAGTTTGCCCTGCCTCACCATGAAGCGATACTGCGACCAGGCGCGCTCAATCGGGTTGCGCAGGATGAAGATGATTCTGACGTCCGGCATTAGCTGATGAATATGTTTTACATCGCTCTCTTTAAGGATCGAATATGCCGGAGTAATCTCGCCTCTGATTTTCTCTCTGCCATCCTCGAACAAAGAGGCATACCAGGCATCGCTGCAGGTGCGAAATAGGTAATTTGCGTACCACCGAAAGATCTCCGGATGTTTTCCAAAATAGTCTTTGAAAACATCTTTGCATTTGTTGCGATAAATCTGATTCCAGAAATCGGAGCCGAAAAGCCGCAGTATTGGCTGATCTGGGTGAAGGAACGTGGGTGACGCGTACTCAGGCGAGCGGTCGAAATAATGAAGCTCTTTCTCCGGAGGCAACCAGATTTCAGGATGTTTTTTCAGGCATTCGTGGACCCAACTCGTACCGGCCTTCTGCGCCCCGATGCCGAGAAAGTGAGGGAAAGTCTGTCCTGTTGTAATTGGCGCCATGGTCTCTTGTGGATGGGTGTAAACGGGCAAACCATCGTCTGATCGACTCGAACGAGCGAATTAACGCCAGGTCTTCGATTTGGTCGGCTCGTTTACTTGATAGCCCGGAATGCGCCGTTAGTCGCGAACGCAGACGATGTCGTAGATTTCCGGTATATCGATTACCAGTTCTCCAGTATGTTCAAACGTGACTTTGTCAAGCATCGCTATTTTACAAGTGCGTGAATTCTCTGCATTAGCTCCGTCTACAAAGTTCAAGCCAATGTAGATAGTAGAGAGCCCAATAGCCAGCCCTCGGGGAAAAGCGTTCTTGAAGTCAATTACCTTTTCGCCGTTACTGGACTTGACAAGCAGGCGTCGGTTGCCGCTATCACACACATACTTGGTGTTTTTCTCGTCGCATCGCGGGGAGTGTGGTCCTGTCAACGACGGCCAGACGTCTTTAGTCGATTCGAGATCAAAAATTATGCCGGCGTCTTTGGTCTTACCGTCGTAGCCGCCTTCGCCTTCGAATTTGCCGAAAGCGCACGCGACGAGCTTGCCATCCCATTTGTCGACGCCGTTGATGTGCCAGGAGTCGTTGCCGCCTGGCAGGGTCCATGTTTGACCGATAGAGCCGTCGGTTGAAAGCTGCAGAATTTCGTTGCTGCCGGTCGAGACTGCGTAAATCTTTCCGTCAATGATTCTGACGTCGTGAATGTTGATGCCTCGTTCGGAGATAACGGTCTTGGTGTAATTGGTACCGTATATGGTGAGGACCATGTGGTCGTCATTCTGTATCGAGCGAACCAGCAGTTCGTCAGTCGCATCAATTCCCCTGGACGCCAAGCGGTCAAGGCACCAGACCTCGGACCCGCCCATCCAGCCGCTGCGCTTGACGTAGTACAGGCCGCCCATCTGCGAATCCGACCCGGGACTCGAGACGAGCAGATTGTCTTCGACCCAGGCGCCTTCGACGTTGAATCTGGACTCCTCAGTTAAATGCAGCGAATTGTTTTTCCAGGAACTGGGCATATTTGTCTCTCATTTCACGAATGTGAACCATGGACTGGCAGCATGTTACCAACTGCCGCATGCAAATGCGACCGTTATCATACTGCAAATGACCCGAGATGCACCACTGAGCAGCGACCACAGCCACTCTCTTTGCGACATTTCGCCGGTCCTTCGTATATTTGAGAAATCTTTCTAAGTTTCTAAACCTTTATCAAGGTATGCTATTCCTTTGCTTGACTAGTTAGCTAAGTCCCTTAAAAGCTCTATGGCTGAAGTAACTATAGACGGCTCTAATGCGCTGATAATTATTGGGATGCATCGCTCCGGCACCTCGCTGGTTGCGTCTATCCTGCATTCTGCCGGCCTCGATGTTGGTAAGAAGCTGATGAGCGCTCATGAGAACAACAATGCCAAGGGCTTCTTCGAAAATCTCGAATTCGTCAGGTTTCACGAGCAAGTTCTTGATAGCCTCGGTGAAAGTCGATTTGGTTGGACCACGAAGAATGGGCTCGATGTGCCGGATAGCTATGCCGAGCGGGTGACGGAGCTGTTGCGCACTAACGCATGCGCTGGAGCCTGGGGGTGGAAAGACCCGCGCACGACGTTGTTCCTCAACTTTTGGGCAAAGCGTTTGCCCGCGGCGAGTTTTGTTTTCGTGTATCGGCGCCCGTGGGAGGTAATCGATTCGCTTTTTCGGCGTGGCGATCCGGCTTTCCAGGACAATCCAAGACTGGCCGTCGAGACCTGGATTAGTTATAACCAGGCGATTTGCGATTTTCTGTCGGTAGAAAAAGGTCGCGGATTGCTAGCCGGTGTTCAGGAAATCGTCGATGAGCCGGATGGTTTTGTTTCAGAAATCAATCGGCGGTTTGGAATGAAACTATCGAAGCCCTCTAGCGATATATTCGATGAATCGCTGATCGAGAGAAGCACGCAAGACACTGAAGGTGCGGTTATTACACGAAGATTTTTCCCAGAAGCTATAGAGCTTTACGAAAAACTGATTCGAGCATCTGATTTCCAGAGTGTTCAATCGCAGCGAGATTTAGAGCGCGGTACTATTGACGATACCACGATTTCCGATTGTTTTCTCGCGGAGTGGTCGGGGTTACGTCGCGCCGAACGTGAATCGCGACTCAATGCAAAAGCACTTTACGAAACACGCAGCGAACTTTTTCATGCTAATGAAACGATTCAGGCTCAAGAGAGAAGTCGGATCTGGAAGCTGAGAAATATAGTGCGGGGATTAAGGCAGAAACAAAGCTAATTTTTGCAATCGTCACGTAGTAACAGGTTAATAGCTTCGCGACCAATATTGCAACGACGATTCTGCTGTCGATTGTTTAACAAGGAAAGTGGCAATGAAACGAATCATGATTTTGTCGATCACCCTCTTGTCTGCTGTAACACAACCGGCTCTGGCAGAAGGATACGATAAACCTTACGATGCCGTTTATGACCAGATTACGACAGCCGGCACAAATACTCTTAGATTGTCATGTGACGGGCAAGGACACCTGCGGACCGAGTCTACGCTTGGTGGACGAAGCCTGGTCACGATCAATGATATGAAGAACAAAGTGGGCTACACAATTGATGACTTTAATAGAAGGGTGAGCAGAGTCCCACTCAATGATGCACCAGGGGCGCCACCAGTGGACGACAGTCAGAAGATTTCACTCGGCACCCGATTGGTCGACGGACGCACCTGTGAAGGGTGGGAGTTTCGGCGCAATGGCCACACCAGTCAAACGTGGGTCGATCCGGACATCGGATGTTGCGTCGTGTCTATTTATGATGGGAAGGTGCAGATGCGCCTGAAGGTAGCGACCAAGACGGCTTTAGCGCCTATATATTTCAGCCTTCCAGCAAACTATCCAGTCATAGACATGAATCAACAGATTCATCAAGCTCAGGACCACGCAAAGCGATTGCAGAGCCGCCGACAACATTGAAGCTGAGCTAATGCGGGATTCGTCCTGTGCAGTCTGCTCGTTTGAACTTTAGAACGTCTTCGGATTGAAGATTGCTCTCGGCCGATCCGAGCCGTAACTATATTCCAGACCAAGTAGAAGGTTCTCCAATCGAACCTGAATTCGCTTGCCGTCATCCCCAAGCTTTCTGCAGCAGAAGAAACAAGAGGGCGCTCTTAGGAGCGCCCTCTGAATGATTATCGCGGGTTAGGCGAGTGGACTACCACTTCAAGGCGACTGTTCTCGGCTTGGCGTGGTATTGATAGGCGGCTCCGCCACCGATCTGCATGATGACAGCCGAGGTCTTGAGCATCTTATCGGCAACTTTCTTGGCTTCAGCATTTTCTGCTTTGAGCATTGCTTTGAGAGGCTTCATTACCTGCATTGCCGACGGCATGGAGAATTCGCTAGCGAATGCGCTCTTGCCGTTGCCCAGCTCGTGACGAACAACTGATCTGTGCATCAAGGCATCGATCGGGTTGATGTCGGAGAACTGACCAACTTGGTCGTGGGTGACAACAAGGTGTCTGCCCGGCGAGAGGGCGATGCTTCTGCCACCGGCGTCCACGGTCACGCTTCTCTTGTGAGAATCGTTGATATCGTATACGGAGAGGTGGTTGTCATCGACCATCACCAGAGCGACCGAATCAGCGGCGACCTTGACGGTACCCTTCGGTGTAACGACTGTCGTGTCCGTGGTTGGAACAAAGAGGACGCTACCCTGATTGAGAGTTACGCAAGCGCTGTGCTCGATCATTTGAGCTCCCGTTCCAGCGTTGCCACCAATGGCGCCTCCAGCCAGACGGAGCTGCTGCATATCGGTGCAAACCTTCGCGTCTACTTCGAGCCCTACCGGTCGGCTCGTGACCATGTAGGAGTTGTCGTCGTCCATCATGGCGAGTGCCGGGGTTGTCTGCGAAGCGGTCGCCAGGTTGACCAAACTCGAGTTGACAGCGCTGTAGTCGATTGCGACTGCGTTGTCGAGGTTAAGTAGGTTGACCGGTTGGGCCGTTCCGTTGGAAGCTTCTGGAGCGAAGTTCATGAGCGGGCTTGCCGATGATTTCGACGAAATTGCCGCCGCCGTCACATCAGCGATAGTGCCAGGTGCAACCGGCGGATCTGCTGTGATGGTGTTGTTGCCAGACAAGATAATGTCTTTCTTGTTGTTGTTGTTGGTGATCAACACGTTGGCGTTATCAGCGTTGACAACGTTGGTGTTGCCGCCAGCATTGTCAGCGACGAACGGCTTGCCGCCCTTCCCGCCTCGAATCAAGCCACCGTTCAGTTTATTGAAGGTGACGTTTCTCGGTGAGGCGAGATCGCGGATTTTGTTAGGATCGAACGGTCCGCCAAGCTGTATGGTGACGTTACCACCGGGCTTGGTAGCGGCAAGTGCTGTGAGATCAGCGCCGTCACTCAGAATGATCTGGTCGACCTTTTTCTGCGTGCCGTCGTTGATCAAGAAGATGTTGCCGTTGCCGGAGGCGCTGTTTGCATTGATGGTGACATTGTTCGTGATGTTGAGAACGCCGCTATCGATTTGAATCGAGATGTCGCCATCAGCGTTGGTGAGGTTGCCGACAACAGTTGCGCTTCCATCAGCCGAGAAGAACAGATTGCCCGTAGTGGTCGATGTTCCGAAGGCCACACCGGTTGTGTCGAGGCTATGTACGTTGGCTGTGCCGCCTGCAAGAGCGCTGACACGGATTTCACCGACGTTGGCTCCGACATCGAATGCTGCTCCGCCGTTAACGCCGATGTCTGCTCCACCGAGGGTGGTGAGCTGCAGAACCGGTGCTGAAAGCAGGTTGGCGCCGATGTTTGCGGTCAGGAGATCCTGAGTGCTTCTCAGGGTCAACTGAGTTGTCGCTGTGAGGTTAGCAGTAGCGCTCAAGACGCCTTGAACGCTGATGTTGATGTCGTCTCCAGTTTGTGCGCCGGTGACGGTGGTGTCGCCGTTGAAGATCAGGTCGAGCTCATCGCCGGCCGTGAAGGCGGCGAGGTTGCTGGCAGCGACGTTCTGGTTGGTGACGAAGGCGTCGGTGCCTGCGCTACCTTGCAGTTGTGCTGCGTTGACCAGGACTCGTGTGCTGGCATCCGTACCGATCGAGCCGGTGGAACGAAGGTCGACAACGTTGCCGGAGACCGTGCCGGATGGGACGGAGAGGTCTCCGAAGAGCAAGACGTCGCCGTCACCAGCTGTGATGTTGCCGAAGGTGATGGACTGGTTGCTGTTGTTGATAGCCGTGACCGGTCCGCCGGACACTGTACCGTTGAGCACGGTCAGTGGTGAGGTGACGTTCGGATCAGCAGTTTGGATGCTGACATCGCCGCTCGCGCCTGTACCACCCTGGGTGTTGACTGCACCGACTACGATTGCGTTAGGTCCGATAACGTCGACTGATCCGCCGGTAGTGGTACCGGAGGTGTTGATTGCACCCAACGAGATGAAGCCTGTTGTATCGCCGGCATCGGAGAACGCATACGCCCTGACTGAGCCGCCGGAGCCTGCGGTACCGGACGTGTTTATGGCTACGGAACCGAGGTTGATGTCACCACCGGTAGATGATGCTGCTCCTAGCGTGAAGTTGGTGATCGAGTCGAACACTTGACCGACAACAGCAGGTGTAGCGGTTACTCCGGCGAAGGCAAAGAAGTTGCCGCCGTTGAGTCCGCTGATATTGATGTTGTTGGCTGCACCGCCGTTGATATCGCCGAATGCGATGACGGCGAAGTTCTGTCCGTTGAAGATGAAGTCTCCACCGAAGGTTACATCACCTGTCGTGCTGATCAATGTACCGGCTGCGAATGGGCAGTTCTGAGTGGTCGTTCCTGTCACGTTGACGGTACCGTTCTGAATGTATACGCAGGTATTCAGGGTGAGGTTACCGTTGACGTTGATGGTCTGACCGGCGCTGACTGTGACCGAGGTGGTCGCTGCTGTCTGCGCTTCCCATGTGGTGTTGCCGTTGTAGGTCGAGGTGCCGGCGCCATCGATCAACAGGTTGTTGGCGGTAGCCAGGAAGTTGATTCCGTTGGCAGCGGTGAATGTTCCACCGGTCAGGGTGTCGATCGTCAAGCCCGACGCTGCATTGCTCTGAACATCGATGGTGTCGAAGTTGAGAGTATTGGCATTGGTCAGCGAGTTGGTGGTGATGTCCAACGCGCCGCTACCGTCGATGTTGCCACCGATTATGATGCCGGTACCGCTATCGGTCACTGTGTAGTTGACGTTGCCTGTCGAACCATTGAGGGTGACAGCGCCAGTGCCTACGTGGTCTAGGGCGACGTCTCCGCCGGTCGCCTGTGCGGTTACTTGACCGGCAGTGGCGCCGTTGCCGAAGTCGACATCGATACCGCCTGCGCCCGCCGTCAACGTCAGGTTAGGCGTCGTGATCACGGAACCAGAAGAAGTGGAGATCGTGAACGCACCGCCGGTCTGAAGATTGACCAGTGTGCTGCCACCGGTGTCGAAGTTGACGTCGATGTTGCCGTCCAGGTTGCCGATGTCCAGTGTGCCGATCGTTTGAGCGACCGAGAAGTTAACATCACCGCCTGACGCCAAGCTGGCGTCGAGTACGAGTGTGTCCAACGTGAGAAGACCAATGGTGATTCCACTGTCTTCAAGGATGTTGAGGACTTGACCGGCTGCTGTTGCAGTGATCGAGTTGATGTTGGTGGTCAGGGTCGCTGGTCCGGTGAGGAACTGGACGTTCAATTGATCGCCCGAGATCTTGCCTGCACTCTGGGTCAACGTTCCAGCCGATACGATGGAGACATCATCGACCGCTGTCACGTCAGAGTTGAGCGTGACTGTTGTTGTTGCCAGAAGCGAGACATCTCCGGCGGAGCTGACCGTATCGGCGATGTCATCGCCAACGATCAGGCTGCCCGAGGCGGCGTTGAGGACAACGTTGGAGCCGTTACCGGTTGTGATGGTTCCGGTCGTCTGCAGTGTACCGGCCAGTGTCTGGTTTGCATTGATTGTGAAGTCACCAGCGAAGATAGTGCCGGAGGCAGAATCTGCAACTGTCAAACCATTGTTATCCGTGACGGTTACGGCGCCCGTTGCGATGAATGAAGCGACGTTGAAGTCAGCGGTAGCTTGCGTGAGGACGATCGTACCCGTGCCAGGTGATACTCCGGTGTCGCCGGTAGCTCTGAAGTCGAGCCGCGGGGCTGAGAGCACTGCACCGGTGAAGTTGGCGTCGGTCAATTCACCTGCGCTCACCAGTATGCTGGTGGTTGCCGTGACGTTAGCTCCGACGGTCAGGACGCCGTTCGCTCCAGCTAACAAACGAACCTGCGACAGGTTGTTGATCACCGCGGTGGTCGTCAGATCCTGAGCGGATTGAACATGGAGAATACCGCCAGCGCTGATATTCGGCTGTGCTGCGAGCGTGACGCTGCGAGCATTGGCGACGAAGATCGATCCATTCGGTGCACCGAAGTTAGGTGCGGAAAGGTCGATGAACGCCGTATCGGTATTGAAGGTCGATCCACCGGGGATGAACGGATCGCTACCGATGTTGCCGTTGTCGGAGCGCAGGCGAACTTCGTCGAGACCACCAGTTGTTTCTACTTCTGCTCCACCTTGAGTGACGATGTTGCCGCCGCCTATCACGTTGACCCGGTTCGAAGCGGTTACATCAGCACCGATGACGATGGCATCGCCGGAAACTTTGTTGGAGTTCAGGCTGACGTCTGCTCCGGATACTGCGACGGTGCCTGCTCCACCTACGAGGTTGAGGACATCATCGGAAATTATCTGGATGTTAGGGGCTGACGAAGGACCGTTAGCGGAGTCGACAGTCAGATCGTCGACGTCACGAACGATGATGGAGTTGCCTGCGACGAATTTGCCGGTGTCGGCATCAATCGTGAAGGATCCACCAGGTCCGATACCGAGGATGTTGCTGTTCGTCGACGTGAGGACGACGTTGACGGCAGAGACTATTCCGCCATTGTTGTTGTCGGTGATCAATTCGCCGTTAACATCGCTGGAGAACACATCGAATGTGCCGCCGGCGGAGCTGGCACCAACGAAGCGGAGTCCGACAGGTGCATTGAGGAATACATCGCCAGTGGCGTTGGCAGAGAAGTTCGCCAGGTTAGGCGACGGGGTGAAACCAAGGTTTGATACGTTGAATCGAGACAATCCATTCGTACCGATGTTTCCACCAGACGTCAATTTGATCTGTGGCGACAGGAGGAATGTGCCGGCGTTGGAAGTCAGGTTGCCGAACGTCGTGAGCTCTACGGAAGCGGTGGCTTGTGATGCGGCTCCGCTCAAGTTGAGATCGTCGATATCTGCAACGAAGATGTTGCCGACAGTAGCCGAAGGTGCTCCCAGCGCTCTCAAGCTGGCGTTGTCGAAGTCGACCACGAGAGGATTGGCCGAGTTGGTTCCGATGTTGCCGCCTGAAGGCGCGACACCGTTACTCGTCAAGAAGCCATTCGTGCCAGTTAGAGTCGCCAGGTTGCCGGTAATGTTGCCGTCAACCGTGACCGTGAAGTTGTTGGCTGCCGAGTTCAAACCAAAGAAGGTGATGTTGCCATCACGAATGCCACCAAATGGCTCGATTAAGGTAACAGAGCCAGTAGCAGCCACGGTGACTTCTTGGAAGTTGATTGGCGTCGCGTTGTTGAGGAAGATGACATCGCCATTCGGAGCATTGTTGGTGAAGATCATGCGATCTGCGCTGATACCACCTGTGATATCGTCGTCTGAGATATTGACTGTCTGAGTGCCAATTTGCGTCAAGCGCAGGGTGGATGGCACGAGAGTGTTGTTGGCAGTCACAGCGCCGGCGAGATCAAGATCGCCGCCATTGGTGGAATCGGCAACGATTTCAACATCACGACCGGTAATCGTGGCATTGGCTACGGAGCTGACATTGCCACCGCTGATGAAGACTATGCCTGAGAAGTTCGGATCTCCCTGTCCGGCGTTGACGTCAGCCAGAGCGTTTGTGAAGGAGATGTTGCCAGCGCCTTGCGCGACGATGGTGACATCTCCATCAAGGAGCCCGCCACCAGCGGTGATCGGGGCGTTTGAGGTGAAGGATCCGCCTGGCGTGGATGTGCCTGTCGCAATACTGACACCGGTGTTGGCAACGACGACATCCGTGGTTCCGGCGATGTTGTAGTCATTGCCTACGAGGACGTCAATTCTGCCGCCAGCATTGAGGAATCCGCTTTGGTTGTAGTCTGCACCGGCTGGTGCGGCTGGATTGTTGAAACCGACTTCGATTCGAATATCGCCGCCCGCTGTAACGTTCTGGTTGTTGTTCTGGTCCAGATTGTCGCTGGTACGGAGGAATACGCTTCCTGTTCCGTTGGCGATGATCGTGCCGCCCAGGTCCATGTCGCCGTTCGGGTCGACTACGTTGCCGGCCAGGTTGATACCTGCACGCAGGTCGATTCCGAAGGAGCCGTTAGAGGTCAGGTTGTCGACGTTGACGTCATTGCCTGCTGTTACAAAGATGTCTCCGGCGGCATTGATGTTGTCGATATCGATGGAGCCTGTTGAGACGTTATTGAAGTCCGGCAGAAGGATGCCTGAGCCGAGCGTCCCATCAGCATTGTATGTAACGGGTCCGGTAGAGACCGGTTGCGCGGTGATGAAGGAGACATCGCCACCGATGGTGCTTATCGAATTCGTATCGATGTTGCAGGTGTTGAAGTCTAGGTTGCCGCGACCGAAGACGACGACGTCGCCGTTAACGCCGGCTCCGGAGCCGAATGTAGTGATTGTCGAGCCCTGGTCAACTTGGATGTTTCCATTATTGACCGTTCCGCCGAAGGCCATCATTGAGACGTTGCCGCCATCGGTAGTGCCGCTCGTTACGATGTCTACGTCGGTCAGGACGATGTTACCGCCGCCGATCGAGCCGCCGTTGAATGTAACGATGCTTCCAGGATTAGCCGAAGGCAGCGTCGGGTCCGGCGTATTGGGATTGATGGAAGTGATGTTGGCACCTGCTATCAGGGTCAATACACCGCCCGTAGTTACAGCACCACCATTTGTGGCGATCGTGAATCCAGCTCCGACGGAGTCGGTAATGTTGCCGGTTGCGATAATCGTCAAAGCTTCGCCGTTGGTTGTCAGGTCGCTCGTGATGTTGATATCGCCGAAGTTAAAGAATGTGGGGTCAACTAGTGCGGTCTTGCCCAGATTGAGTGTCTCTGCTTTGGAGCCGAAGTGGACGGCGTAACCTGCGCTGTTGACGTTGCCTGTGACGTTGCCGATTACCGCGTCAATTGTGCCTTGACCTGCATTCAGGTTGAGGTTTTGGCTGAGGTAGTCGCCGCCGTTGAGCACTGTGTTGGCAGATCCGGAGTAGTCGCTGGCGCGGACGTTGATATCGCCGCCGGCTACGAAGGCGCCGGAATTGTTGACAGTCAGCGCTGCGGCACCGCCGTCATTGCTGCTGTCCAGAGTGATGTTCTGGGCTGCGGAGACTTTGCCGCTGTTATTGATGGTTGCGGCGTTGAGTGTCAGATTGCCGTTGGAAGAAATGCTTCCCAGGTTGGTCAAGCTGCCATTGGCCTGAAGGGTCAGATCGACATCTGATGTGATCGATGCGCCCTGGGCGTTGAGAATGTCGTCAGCGCGGACTGCCCCACCTTTGCCGTTGTTGTCGGCGTCGAAGGTATGAACGGTACCGTAGTTATTGAGGTTGCCGAGCAGTTTGAAGTCAGAGCCCTTGGAGAAGTCACCGAGCGTGGTGACATTGACAGGAACTGTCAGGTCGGACGCTCTCATCTTGTCGCCGGCCGATGTGATAGCGCTGAGGTCTACTTGACCGCCTGTTGCGCTGCCATCACCAGATACGGTGACGCCTTGATTGACGCCTGCCAGTACTTGCTTGGCGGCTACATACTCAGCTGCCGTGACCTTGTCGCCTGCCGAGAGGGTCTTGGTCTCTCCGCCTACTTGGATTTCAACGGATGCACCATCCTTGAATAGGTTGCTGCCCAGAGTGATGTTGCGATCTGCTGATGTGAGGTCGAGGTTGACTCCACTGGACAGGGTCACTGTCGGACCAGCCGCGAAGCTCTGGGTCGATGTATTGATTACGCCGTCACGTCTTTCGAGGCGAC
>JAIERK010000164.1 GCA_019746975.1 Candidatus Obscuribacterales bacterium | reverse complement strand
GGCTACACCGGTAGCGGCCACACCAGCAGCGGCTACACCAGCAGCGGCTACACCAGCAGCGGCTACACCAGCAGCGGCTACACCGGCAGCGGCTACACCGGCAGCGGCTACACCGGCAGCGGCTACACCAGCAGCGGCTACACCAGCATCAGCTGCACCAGCAGCAGCTACACCTGCAGCGGCTACACCTGCAGCAGCCACTCCAGCAGCTGCTACACCTGCAGCGCCTACACCAGCAGCGGCTACATCAGCAGCTACACCAGCAGCAGCCGCTCCAGCAGCGGCTACACCTGCAGCGCCTACACCAGCAGCGGCTACATCAGCAGCTACACCAGCAGCAGCCGCTCCAGCAGCGGTCACACCAGCAAAATCCGCGGCTCCAGCGGCTAAGCCTGCGGCGCCGGCAGCACCTGCGGCGCCTCCTCCGCCACCCAAGCCTGGCGTTTTCGGACTATTTCTCACCGATCACGGTATATCGAGCACACCGCTAGAAGATCATTCTGGCGGCGTGGAAGCGCTCGAGCTCGCCCCCGAGCATCTGCAGAAGGCCCTGAAGCTTTTGCGCAGCAGTGAGGAAACGCAACTTAACCTATTGTTGACGGTATCAGGCGTCGACTCGAAAGATTCATTTGATTCGGTTTATCACCTCTGGTCTTACGGAACGCTCAATGAGCTGGTCGTGAAGGTCAGAATTCCGAAAGTCGAGGTAAAGGAAGGGCAACTACCGATGGTGCTCAGCCTGTCGCGCTTCTGGAAAGCCGCTAATTGGCATGAGCGCGAGACCTATGATCTGGTTGGCATCAGATACCTTGGACATCCATATCCACGCCGGATTCTCAATACCTGGGATTGGGACGGTCACCCACTGCGTCGCGACTATTTGCAACCGATTGACGCTCTCAACGACAAAGCACCTGGTTCTTTCCGCTGAGCAATCAGCTCTCCGTCCGCTCCTCACTAAGTTGGGCTTTGAAAAATGGTATCAGACACAACAAGTAGACCGCTAAAGACCGATGAGATGATCATCAACATGGGTCCGCAGCACCCCGCTACACACGGGGTTCTTCGCATGGTCCTTACGCTTGATGGCGAAATCGTCACGCATGCTGAAGCTGTTATCGGGCACCTTCATAGAGCCCAGGAATGGCAAGGTCAGAATCGCACCTGGTTTCAATATCAAGCCTTGATCGATCGGGTCGATTATCTCTCCGGAATGTTTACCTCCTGGGCGCTGGCTCGCTCGGCTGAAGTCCTCGACGGTTGCGAAGTTCCTGAAAGAGCCGAGTTCCTTCGCGTAATCGTCTCCGAGATGAATCGCATCACATCGCATTTGCTCTGGCTGGGCACCTACCTCATCGACCTCGGTGCAATGTTTGGTTTTCCCTTCTATCCCTTTCGCGAACGGGAGAAGCTTTTGGACCTGTTCGAAGAAATCGCCGGGCAACGGATGATGTTTAACTACATCCGTATAGGCGGTGTACAGCGCGATCCGAAGCCGGATTGGTTCACCCGTTTGCGAGCTTTCACGAAAGAATTCCCGGATCGCGTCGACGAGTACGAAGCGATCGTTACCGAGAATCCTATTTTTCTGAAGCGGACCAAAGGCATCGGCATTCTTCCTCTTGAGCTCGCCATGGACTATGGCGTGACCGGACCGTCGCTTCGTGCATCCGGAAATAATCTTGATTTGCGTAAGACCAAACCATATTCAATCTATCCAAAGCTCGAGTTCAAAGTTCACACTCTCGACAAGCCAGAAGGTGGCGACACCTGGGATAGATATATTCTTCGTATTCGCGAGTTGCGTGAATCAACTGAAATCATCAAGCAATGTCTGGACATGATCCCCGAAGGTCCGATCATGAACAAAAAGCAGATTGCCGGTATGAGAGTCAAAGCAGGAGAAGGCTTCTCCGCTGTTGAATCGCCTCGTGGCACTCTCGGCTGCTACATCATTTCCGATGGTTCCGACAAACCTTTCAGATTCCGATGGCGCAACCCATCTTTCTGCAATCTGGCTGTGGTTGGAGAGATGCTTGTTGGAAGCCCCATTGCTGACATCATGGCCATATTCGGCTCTGTAGACGTAATCCTCCCGGACGTTGATCGTTAAACATCGGCTGATTCGAGAGATAAACAGGAAGACAAAGAGAAGAAAGAGAAATGATTCCCAACGCACCTGAAATCGGAAAGTTACTATTCATAATCTGTTTTTGGATTTGCGCGATCTTCCTGCCAGTCTGGTTGGTGAGCTGGGCGGTCGGAGTGCTTCTTCCGATGCTTCTCGAGCAAGGCAGCCCGTCAATGGCGATGACCGCCACCGCAGAGACTCTGAGGGCGTTGACACCGATCATCTCCGTGATGGTATTCATTCCAATTAACGCCATGTTCATGGTTCTGTACGAACGCCGCGCACTGGCGCTCTTTACAGTACGCCTCGGTCCCAATAGAGTTGGTCCGGATGGTCTTTTGCAAACTGCCGCAGACGCGGTCAAGCTGCTCTTCAAAGAAGATATTACTCCTCGCGGCGCAGACGCCTTCATGTTCACGCTGGCACCGATTATCTTTTTTGCCCCATCGATATTCGGCGCACTGCCGCTCTTAGCTGCTATTACCAACAATCACTCTCTTTATCAGATTACCAATCTGCCTACCGGTATCTTTTATATATTGGCGGCTGCCTCACTGCCTGTGGTGGCACTGGTCATGGCGGGCTGGTCGAGCAACAATAAGTATTCCCTGGTCGGCGGACTTCGTGCAGCTGCTCAAGCTATCAGCTACGAAATTCCATTGGTACTCTCGTTGGTCACTGTTTGCTTGATGGCCGGCTCACTTGATGTCGTGAAGATTGCGCAGCAACAAGATGGCGGGATACTTAATTGGAATATCGCCGGAGGCGGTGCCCTGAGAGGTCTCGACAAGGCAATTCAGACTAAGCTCGGAGTTGAGACGACTCCGCTCATCACTCCTCAACAATCGAGCGATCCGACGGAAACACCAGTTGCAGCTCCTACCACCTTCGAGGAAGTTATTCACCAGTACTATCCCTTCGAGTTCCTTTCCTATATTAGTGCGGGAGTGCTTATCTTTTGCTCCTTCATCCTACTTGGTTTATATCTGACTGGAGCTTGCGCTGAGATCAATAGAATTCCTTTCGACCTACCTGAGGCGGAGAGCGAACTCGTCAGCGGATATAACACTGAATACAGTGGCATCAAGTTTGCAATATTCTTCCTTGCGGAGTTTACCAACCTCTTCATCGTGTCGAGTATTGCTACCGTCATGTTCTTGGGCGGCGGCGATAACCCGATACCGCAATGGCTGCTGAATAAGATGCCTCTCGAGCCAATCCAAAAGTCCCTTGGTGCTATCTTGTCGCCATTCATAAATGGACTGCATCTTATTGACCCCGATACCTTCTGGGCGGCATTCTGGGTAATCTTCAAGGTTTATACTTTCGTATTTATAGCCATTCTCATTCGCGGCACATTGCCCAGATTCCGAATCGACCAGTTGATGGACTTCGGCTGGAAGCGACTCGTGCCGCTTTCGCTTATTGCGTTCTTAGTTGTAGTGTTCGCGCGTGTCCTGGTGGTGTGTCATGGGTAGCAATTTAATTGGCAGAGCTTTTGAGAGTTTTAAACGCATCGGCGAAGGTTTGCGAACCGTTCTGATGCACTCTTTCAGAGAGCCGATCACAAAAACTTATCCGGATACGGTGTCGCAGATAGCCCCCCACTTCCGTGGACGGCTGGCGTTATCCGTGAATCCAGATACAGGAGAGCACCTCTGCATCTCTTGTCGGCAGTGCGAACGTGTCTGTCCCGACAAATGTATCGAGATTACCGCACATAAGAGTCCAGAGACTAACAAGCTCGAACTTATCGATTTCAAAATCGATCACGGACTTTGCATGTTTTGTGGTTTGTGCACCGAGGTCTGTCCGACGACGTGCATTATCAATACCAATGATTTCGAAATGGCTGATTACACGCGCGAATCGCTCGTGTACGATTTGCGCCGCCTGACTCTGACGCAAGAAGAATCTGCATTCTATTTCGAAGCGAAAGATATGCCGAAGCCCAAACCGAAGCCTCCGAAACCAGCTCCTGGCGCCGCTCCGGCTGCAGGGGCCGCTCCTGCCGGAGCGAAAGCAGCACCGGTTGGCGCGAAAGCAGCTCCTGCAGAAGGTGCAAAACCAGCAGCCGCTGCGGCGGACGCTGCAAAACCTGCTGAATCCGCGAAGCCAGCTGCCGCTCCTGCAGAAGCTGCGAAACCTGCAGCCGCTCCATTAGAAGCAACCAAACCGGCTGAGGACGCTAAGCCGGCCGAAGCCGCAGCCAAACCACAAGACTCATCAACAGAACCAGCCAAAACCGTGGGCGATACCACCGCTAAGCCGGAAGAAAAACCAACTGCCTCACCCGAAGTCAAAGAGGCTGAGAAGGAAAAGGCTCCCGAACAAGGCGCCGATGCTGATAAGAAGGAAGGGTAATCTGCAATGGACCAATACATGATCTTAAAGGACTATGTCAGTTCTGCGGATGCAGAGACCGCTCTCTTCTACGTCATTGCCATACTCGCAATCTCCCTTTCTGTCGGCGTTATTTCGGATAGAAACATTATTCGTAGCGGTTTCATTCTGATCGGCGTGTTTGGCGCTATATCAGGTCTTTTCCTAATGCTGCAGGCGCAATTTCTGGCGCTTGCGCAAGTGATGATTTACGCAGTTGGAATAACTCTTGTTGTTGTCATTGCGCTGATGTTGACCAACCCGCGCTCTGAAAGGGAAGCAGTTATCACAGAGGGCGACGAATTTTCACAAGAAACCGGCGCCGTTCAGTTTATTCAACGCCTTCAACAGGGAACCCCGGCCTTTGTCGCAGTCTTTTCGTTCTTCACGATCTACTTGGCTATCCGTTCTGAAAGCTGGACACCGGTTACCGAGAAAGTTTCCACAGATAATGTGAAAGTGCTTGGCGAGGCTCTTACAACTGTTTATTCGCTGCCATTTGAATTTGCTTCAGTACTTTTGTTAGCCGCGCTCATAGGTGCGATTATGCTTGCCAAGGCTGAAAAACGTCAGCCCGCAATCGAGAGTGCCGAGGATTAGGAGATAAAAATGCAAGACCAGGGATTCATGAAATCAACGATTGGCAAAGACTTTCTGTATGGTGGTCTGGTATTTCTGACCATCTGCGCATTTCTCGGATTTCTCTCCAATCCTGCTACTCGCGATGTAATCATCAACAACTACTACGATATCGGCATGTTTTTCGGAATTGTCGGATTGGGACTCTTCTTTATAGGTATCGGTGCTCGCACGCCTGGTGTCATCGCGGGCGGTGCCATCGGATCTTTCATCGTGCTGACAGCGCCGCAGGATGCTTTGGTTCGATATCTCAGTCTGAGTGCGTTGCTGTTCGGCATCGGGATGTATGGCATGATCAAGTCGCGAAATGCGGTTAGAGTTCTCATGTCGATCGAACTCATGCTGAATGCAGTCAACATCAACCTGATTGCCTTCTCACGTTTTGTCGATCCAGTTCAAGTAAAGGGTCAACTGTTTGCCATTTTTATTCTTACGGTCGCGGCAGCGGAAGCTGCAGTCGGTCTCGCTATCGTGCTCGCCGTCTACAGAAACATGTCCACAGTAGACATGAACAAATTCAATTTGCTGAAGTGGTAAGTTGGATACAACCAAACGTTACGATACTGTATTCGAGATCTGTGAACGACTGATTTCGGAAACCTCATTCTCGGCGAGATGTGACTGATTGCTTTCCGGGCGATCGAATCTTCCGACCAGCAGGCCCCATTCGCAACCATATATAGTGCTAACAGAAAATCTTCCGTCTTGGTGTCTTTCATCAGATAGCCATCCGCGCCAGGCGCAGAGCGCGTTTTGAGTTTTGATCACCATCATGGAGACAGTTAACCAATTGGGTGATAGCTTGTCTCAGGACAGCGATTGTCTGAGGAATCCCAGAGCCCAATCGTGGAGCTGATTCCAGCCGATAACGTGTCGCATGCTCGTCATCCGTCGGCGCTTCTCTTCCACGCCCATGGAGAGGGCATTGGCGAGAGCTTCTGAAAATGCTTCCTTTGAGTTGGGATTGACGAGGAGGGCGCCCTGTCCCAGCTCGGCAACACAGCCCGCCCGATCGCTCAGAATTAGGACGCCTTGTTCGTCTTGACGGCAGGCTACATACTCTTTTGCAATCAGGTTCAATCCATCTCTCACGGAATTGACCACCATTACGTCTGCTGCTTGATACCAGGCGGCTAACTCTTTCTGGTTGAGATGCGTCTCGAAGTGCACGATAGGCTGCCAACCATCTAGCGAAAACTTCTGGTTGATCTCGACAATTTTCTGTTTGACCTTTTCGGTGTAGCAATTGAACGCTGCTTCTTGCGACTGAGCCGGCTGCGAGATTTGTACATAATGGAATCGCCGGTGCATCTCTTTTGCGCTCGATAGATAGTGCTCGAGACCCACGAGCTTTTCGAGCACCCCTTTGGTGTAGTCCAATCTGTCGATACCCAGAATGATTTGATTGGCCAGCCTATGTTTGACAGCCAACGCTTCCGCCATTGGTCTGGAAAGCTTGGTCAGCCGATGCCACTTCGCAACATCGATGCCCAGGGGCATGACAGTAACCTTCGTGTTGCGACCGGCGTAGTTGACGATCAAACGCATATGATCGACCTGAGCCGACGGCAGAAGTTTCTCCACGGTCTCCAGGAAATTGTGGGCGTACTCGGCCGTGTGGAAGCCGAGTACGCGGTTGTACAACAACGCTTCGACAAGCTCTCTGGCGATTGGTTGTGCTGCCATCACATCGGCTTCGGGAAATGGCACGTGCCAGAACTGACAGACGATGGTACCCAATTCGAGCGCGATAAGCGGAGCGCACAGCGCCAGTTGATAATCATGTAGCCAGCATAGGGTCGGAAAGCTTTGGGACAGAACCGATTGCGATTCAGAAGCTACCCGTGCGCAAAGCTGTCTATAGGCCTTCCAATCTTCCACATCGAATACTGCATTCTGCACCATACCATGCAGCATCGGCCAGAGGTAGCGGAGGGAAGTCCTGAGGTGACCGTCAACAATCCTCTTGGGAATTTTGGTCGAATAAAACTCGAATCCCGTGCCAATTGAAGGCAGGTGGGCTGTGCCATTGGCCTCGTCCGAGGAGCTCGAGCCATTCTGCTCTACTGAGAACCAGTGGACCTTCGTGCCAAGACGCTTGACTATAGGCTCAAGGCTTGTCGCAACACCCCCAGTGTCGCCGGGACCGCTGTAAGAGACTACTTTTAAGGTGGGGAGATGGATGTCGAGATTGGCGATCTCTTCAGTTGAGACAGGCGTTAGAAGTGGGAGCGAATGCGTGGGAATGACCATTGATCTCTTTTGATCCTCGTGTCGGAATCTTGTGGGCAAAGCTTGTGGTTAAAAGAATTCATTCGTTGGATGCAGATTCGGTCGCACACGAAATCGCCTCACAGCAGCGACCAGTGCTGCTGTCAGAAAAAAATACACCCGCGGAAAAGACGCCGTTATATTTTAGATGACAAATCTATATAAAGGTAATGGATATTGATTCGGTAATCAAGTAATGAAAACAGCATTTCCTGCAAAGTTAAGGTAATGTTACTTCAGCGGGGAGGCGAGTGTTGAAAGTTAGTTTGTGTGCGGGTTTTACGAACTTATGGACGCTTTGGGGATTGCCGCAGAGGCTACCCCAGAAATATAGTGGTTGCACCCATGTGTGCGCGGCAATTCTTTTTCGAATATAGAAACTAATTCGCATTTGAGTCACCAATCAAATTTATGGTGAAAACCGGCTTCCCATCAATAGATTCGGACGCTGTTCAACATATGCGAGTAGAATTACATCATTCCCTGTTGCTGCTTTGCACTATATCTGGTGAAATAGTCATTGTCCCCACCCGGTTGTCAGCGCAACGAGTGCATGCGGCATCGGGAAATCTAGAGACCTATGATTAAAGTATTGATTGTAGAAGATGATGACCTTCAGAATCAGATCCTCGCCGACTGGTTCGCCGACCTTGGCTATTCGGTTGATCGAGTGTTCAACTGCGCCGATGCCGACAATTTCCTGGCGGTAACTTCTTACGATCTGATTGTGCTCGATTGGGAGCTTCCAGATGGAGCGGGTGTCGAAGTTCTTGCTCGTAATCGCAAGCGAGGCCTAGCAACTCCAGTCCTGATGTTGACGGGCAAGTCGACCATCGATAACAAAGAGCTCGGCTTTGAGAGCGGTGCCGACGACTACCTGACAAAACCATTTCAGCAAAGAGAGTTGGCGGCTAGAGTCAAGGCACTTCTCCGTCGTCCGGCTGCCTATGTCGAGGACCGAATTCAGGCTGGAGATCTTGTGATCTGCGAGTCAGAACGGACTGCGAGGTACGGCGATAGATCGATACCTCTGACTCCGAAAGAATTCGAGATTTTGCTTTTCTTCGTGAAAAACCCAGATACAATTTTTTCATCAGATGTGATTATTCAGCGCGTGTGGCCGACCGACTCAGAGACGACCTCCGAGAATATTCGCAAGTACGTACAGCGACTGAGATCCAAGTTGGAAAATTATGGCTCGTCCGTAACTATCGCGACGCACCATAGCCTCGGATACTCGCTGAAGAAGTCCTAGTCGGTCGAGCGAAGCACTCTGGGATTTTGAGATCTCTAACCCAATCGATCGGAGAAACTCTAGGCTGGGAAGTCTATAGAAAAGGTTGTCCCCTTCCCGACAGTAGACGCGCAGGTGATCTTGGCTCCGTGAAGTTCGGCCAGACGTTTGCAGATCCAGAGACCAAGCCCGCTTCCGCCTGATCCGCGGGTGCTATCGAGCTGCGAGAATTTCTCGAAAAGGAGCTTCGCCTCGTTCTCCGGTATTCCAGGACCTTGATCCTGCACACTGATGGTAATACCACCTGAATCGGGGCGTGAACCAATCAATGTAATGGTCGAATTATCCGGAGTGAACTTAACGGCATTGGAAAGTAGATTTACCAGAATCTGCATCAGCCGGTCTTGATCGCAAGTAAGCTGCAAATCAGGATCGCATACGAGTTCAATTTCTTTGCCGGTCGATGCTGCAAATTCTTCGATGCATTCTCTTGCATTCTCGAGGAGCAGCAAAACATTATGATCCTGCAAATCCAGTTTCAGTTTGTCGTTCTCGATGCTTTCCAAGTCGAGGAACGTGTTGCAAAGATCCACCAAGCGCCGGGTTTCTGCGGATAGTCTCTTCAATCGACGCTTCATATCTTCAGTAGGCATAGTCTCATGCGCGAGATTGAGATGCTCGAGTCCTATGTTGATCGCTCCTATGGGACCGCGTATATCGTGACTGACGGCCTGAAGAACAGCCCCTCGTTCTCGTTCTGCTGTGAGGCGCTCCAGAGCCATCTCTTTGAACTGTTCGTTGAGCGTGCTTATCTCGTCGTTGCCAGGCACCGTTTTCATATCCAGATAGCCCTTTGAAAAAGCTTTTACGTTACCTAGAAGGAGATTGAGTTTATTGACTGTTGCGCTGCTATATAACGAGGCGAGAGCGAATGCGAGTGCTACGTTGATAGCGAGCGCCGTGACTAGAAACACTCGCAGTCGTTCTTGCTCTCTGGCACTGCTGGTGGTGCCGATTGCTGCCGTGAGTTTGCTTCGTAGAATCTCTCTGGCTCTGGTGGTATTGCGGAAGGTGATTAGAAAGTCGAAGTCATAGTCATATTCATGCCAGACTCTGAACAATGTGTCCGTGTCATTCGCTTGTCTGGATCCGAGCCTATCCCATATGATTTCGAGCATGTGCTGAGATGCGTTTGCGTACTCGTCTATCGGCTCCTTCAATGTCGGGTCTTTTTCGGGAACTTGTCTGAGCTCTTTGAGCAACGCCTCACAATTTAGCAAAAC
Source organism: Candidatus Obscuribacterales bacterium (assembly GCA_019746975.1). Lineage (GTDB taxonomy): Bacteria > Cyanobacteriota > Vampirovibrionia > Obscuribacterales > Obscuribacteraceae > JADYXR01. Next base: position 27,197 of record JAIERK010000164.1, on the reverse strand, counting down.
TTTCTGTACCGCCCGATTGCTGGTGTCAACGTCGGAGTATCTCAGCGTCGCGATTCTCGCAACTGCATCGAATGCCAGCTCTGATATCTGGCTGGCTAAGCCGATACCTCGTCTTGCTAAGGCCTCCTTCTCAATCCTTTGCTCTAGCGTCACTATGTTTATAAACAAACCCGCAGTAATCAATATTTGAAATGCGAGTGGCAATCCGATAAATAGATATCCTCTGGTTCTGAGCTTCATGCGGACCTCGCTTTGCGTGCGCCCGTATGCACTCGATGGCGAATTGATGCTTGATTCGCGGAGTCTCTCATGCAAAAGAAAATGCCCGCCTGGTCAATGTCGAGCTCACTAAGTTCAGGACTAGAATCGAGTGTTGCTATCATTTGATTCCGATTCTCTTGTAAATCTCGTCCTTGTCAGTGAGTGAGTCGATAACATTGACCGCGCAGGATGGAAGTGGTGGTGCGTAATAATCGCGTCTTATGATAAGCGCTCGATCGAGATTCTTGTAGCCCTCTTCCGTTTCGTTGCTAACCAATTCCGCGACTCCGACGTATACGAAAAGTAAGTACGTCAATGGATCACGGTCTATCTCCAGCATTTTTACAAGCGGCTTGCCCGCGGCAAGAACGCGGTCGAAGTCTCTTTTCGCGAAATCGACCTCGACCAGCCGAGTTTCGCGCTTGGTAGTTTCAATCGTGCCTTTGCCTATTAGCGCTAGATCAAGTTCGATCATCCTTTGAACCACCGAACGAGCTTCGTCAAATTCACCAAATTGGAGGAGGCATTGACGTTCTGTGTCGAGAAGTCGGCCTGCTATCAATTGTTGTCTCCAATCATTAAAGTCGATTGTCGTCAAAAGTGCCTGAGAGGTCTTAAGACTTTCTCGATATCTTTTAGCCTCGAGGAGTATTTGCGCCAGCTTGGTGCGCAGGCAAAGCATTGTCTCATGACTTACCTTCGCGCTTTCCTCAGCCTCTGCTATGCTCTCCCGTAAGAAGCTGATTGCCCTTTCAGGGTCCGTACGCGCAGCGCCTGAGGCTTGTCGCGACAGGAGCATCCAGTGTGGCTCAGTTCTGAGCGTGAAACTTGAAGGCGGCTTTCCTTCGTCGTTAGGCGATTCGCTACAGCCGAAGGTCGAAAGCGCAATCGTTAGCAGTGTTATGTGTCTTGAAAGAACTTTGAAGTTCACTGTCAAAGAGTCGCCAAGTAACGCCTTTTACGAAGGCAGTATACCGCTTTTCCGAATTGAAAGTGAAGATATGTCATCTTCCGAAGTGCCCATCGGCTGGACGCGAAATGGTGATGGCTGTAGACTATCGGATCCTGACCGAAGGGCGAGGATACGAGCGCGAGATGCCATCTGATAACACCGCCGAAACGGGAAAACAGCAGCTTCCTTTTGTTCTGGGAATCACAGGCGCGAGCGGTGTGATCTACGGATTGAGGATGTTGCAATACCTGCTCAGTATTGAGCAGCCGGTTGAGCTTGTGATGTCGAAAGCGGCACTCCGAGTGATGAAAGAAGAGCATGATCTAATCATCCCGGAAAATAGCGTGCAGGATTTGCTTCGCTATCTCGAGCTTCCGGACAATGCCCCGGTCAAGCTGCACCCTCTGATGGATTATGGTGCCAGTGTTTCCAGCGGTTCATACAAGACTCTGGGGATGGCGATTCTTCCCTGTAGCATTGGCACTCTTGGTGCGCTGGCAAACGGGTTGACCGAAAATCTTGTTCACCGAGCAGCAGCAGTTTGTTTAAAAGAAAGACGAAAGTTGGTTGTTGTGATCAGGGAGATGCCGTTTGGTCATCTTCAACTCAAGAATATGCTGGCGCTGTCGGAAGCCGGTGCTATCGTTTCGACAGCATGCCCAGGCTTCTATCATCGACCTGCCACAGTCTCCGATCAAATTGATTTCGTCGTTGGTCGCGTATTGGATCAGTTTGACTTTGATAACTCGCTTTTCAAACGTTGGAAGGCAGATGCTCAACCCATAATGGCTCCAGTTCGAGATACGGCGAAAACACATGAGTAATGACTACACTTTTCCAGTAGGAAAGATTGTCGGATTTCACGGACTTAAGGGTGATATCAAGATCCGCCCTGAGACTAATAATCCAAAGCTGCTACTAGATATCGACGATGTCGAGATTGTGATTAAACACGAGCGCATCAATCGGGAAGTCGAAGATCTGTTTTTAGAAAAACGAATTCTCTTTGTAAAGCTGAAAGGTTATCCAGATCGCACTTCGGTCGAGCATTTCCTCAACGCCCAGGTGTTCACCTCGAGAGAGCAGCTTAACGACCTGGAAGACGACGAGTGGTGGGTTGATGATCTAGTCGGCCTTATTGTCGTAACGCCGGACGGTCGCGAAGTTGGCACCGTTGCCGGTATCACTGGTAACTCTGGCGAATTGCTCGAGGTGAAGAGCACCGAAAGCGATGGCTCTTTTCTGGTGCCGTTTGTAAAGGCTCTTGTACCAGAGGTAGATATAAAGGCCGGACGAATCGTCGTGGTCGATCTGCCTGGCTTGTTCACACTCCGCTAGCTCATCTCCCCTGTAAGTGGTGTTTCTGCAACTGCCAGAATGGCAGCGCCACTGGGACCGCCGGCGTCTCGGCGGCATCGAGCAAGTCGGATCACTTTCTCGTTTGAGAATTAGCAACTCCAGAATGCAAACTTCCAACCCGGCGCTTTTCGATTAGAATGCGTCGCCTGGTCGCTGACCCGACTGCGGCGGCGCGACCTGTTGTTGAATTTGCGGCGGGAGCTGCTGTTGTTGTGGAGCCTGTGGCGTTGCCTGTAGCGGAGCGCCTTGTGGTGGCAGTTGCTGTGGAGGGAATCCTTGCGGCGGCTGTTGTTGTTGTTGTTGTTGTTGTTGTTGTTGTTGTTGTTGTTGTTGTTGTTGTTGTTGTTGTTGCGTCGGCGCAAACGGACTTTGCAGCACGTTGCTCTTCTTCGCTTTTTTCAGAAATGCAGGGACACCGTCATCCGGCTCCGGCGCTTCGATTTGTTGAGTCACCGGCGGCGGTGGCGGAGCGGCCTGCTGTTGTTCTGCTTGCCGTTGCTCCTCCGCTTCCTGTTGGACCTTTGAGATGGGTTTGAATCGTCTATAGCCGCGTTCTGAGCCAGCTTCGTCAAGCGATCTTTGAATTGGATCCAGGTCAATCGAAAGCTCGCCTTTCGATGGCGCGATACCCATCTTGAGCGGCGCGTCAACTCTTAGAGTCAGTGGCGATCCACTGTAGATGTAGATTTCATTGCCTTTTCTAACGATAGATCGAATGACCGGTGTACCAACCGCGCCGCCCTGAAAGCGAGGAATACCATTGATCGGGTCGCGCATGAATGTTTGCTTGTCCATGACCTTTGGAGGACTCCCTGGGCGCTGCGATATGTTGGGATCGACAGCATCGAAGCTGGTCTGGCTGCCAACGTAACCCATGCTGGGATTGTTCATCAGTTCTCTATTAGCCATCATCCTGCCGGCGCCCAATCTACCGAATTCGGCAGTGATTGAGGCCACTAGAGGATAAGTCATTCCGTCTGGAGTTTTAATAGACTTGATCTGTGTTCGTAGCTTCCCGAGCGGCTTAGGCATGTATTTGATCTTACGCTGCTTAGTCGATGGAATCGCCTCTACAACTTCTCCGAAAACTTTAGTACCGATTGGAATCAACACATCGGTCCCATTAGCCAGGATCGGAGAGGTGATCTCGATGGAAAACATCTGCCCTTGTCTGGTTTTGGAACTGATCGTGTCGTTCATCCTTCCTTCAAAATGAGAGCCGACAGGGATGATTACTTGCTTCCCATGCATGGAGCGAGGAGCGCGATAATACTTGTCCGAGCTCATATCCATTTGCGCTTGGGCTGAAAGCTGCATAAAAGCCAGGCTGCACGCCGTAAGCAGCAGTGGGATAGATTTGTTTTTACTGATCTTCATTGGTTGATTCTTCCTGCGGCTCAACTTTCTTGGGTTTAAACCTGTGATAGACAAATACGATTAAAAACGCCGCTGCCACTATTGTGGCAATTAAAGAGACTAACCGCAACATACCACTGACGTAATTAATTAGGCCAGGAGCCATTATTGCGAAGGCGCCTGTCACGATCAGACCGCCCAGCACATATTTCAATAACTGCTTCTTGTCTCGATCCACCATGGCAAAAACCGCAGGAAAAGCGCTATCTGTCGTCGTTGTTGAGCTTGTCCTCGAATTGCGCAATGATGATTGGAGCGACAACTCTCGTGGCGACGAACCACGAACCGACGATAAACACAGGCATAGCGAAAACACGAACTGGTAAGGGGATGAACTGATAAAAGAAACTGGTCAGTACTATTGCAGAACCGACCGTGATGACCTGGCACAGACGGGTGATGAGTTGTTCCTGTGCGTCACGCGACATGCTTTTGAAGTAGGCAGACAGGGTCGCAGTGTAATTGCCCCAGATGGCACTGAGACCGCCCATTCCTTCCCGCAGGGCTTTGTTGTCTTTTATACTTTTCTTCTCGCTTCGGCGTGCCGGCACTTTCCTTCCAGTGCCGTTGCCTGAGACAGAATCGTCGGAGGCGGATTCGTCCGTTCTACCTCTGGTTCCTCTCATTTTGCCTAAATCCATCTTCGTCTCCTCGACACGGCGTTCGAACATTTGGTCAGCTCTTTCCAGATCTTCCTACAGGTTCACAAATCTAAGGCCGCTTAAACAATCTTACTTTGAATTCTCCTTCTGTACACGCTTTTTCAACCTAGAAAGATCATCCTCGACCTCTTTTCTCAACGGATCGTTGTCGTCGGATGCTTCCAGGAAGGTGTGGGCGTAGTCCACAGCCTTGTTATCGTCCTTCTTCAAGCGGAAGTAGAGTTTATACAAACCATAATAAGCATCGGGATGCTGTGGATCATGAATCAGCGCCTGCTTGTAATGGTCGATTGCCACTTCAGGCAATTTCCAGGTGGCATTACCCAACTCTGTGTGGCGTTTGGCTTCGTTGCGCTGGTTGGTTATTTTGCTTATGCCCTGCTCCGCCCTCGGGGAGACCTCGTTAATCTCTTTGGCATAGCCATAAGCCTCTTCCGCAGACTTCAAATCACCGTCATTGAAGGCTTGCTCGCCGAGGCTCAGAAGCTCGTACGGCTCTTCTTTATGATTGGTTATCACCTGGGAGAACAGCTGCCTTGCTTCGCGGAACCGTGGCGGACTTTCCGCCAGGGCTTTTTCTGCTTCCGATAATTGAATCTTGTCGTTTAGGTTCTTCGCTCCTTTTTTGATTAGCTGACCCTGCACTGTCTGTTCTGTGACAATGCTGCTGATTTTGTCCATGAGTTCGGCGTAGCCAGTCGGATACTGACCTTCTTTGCGAGCTTTGCGGAACATCACACGGGCCAGACCAAGAAGTGATGCCGGATCGCTTTCTTTCAAATTGAGTATTGTGCGAAACTCGGTCTCCGCTACATCTAACTTGTCCTGACGAAGCGCGAGATCGGCCAATTCGGCGCGAAGTTTCAGGTCGTTGGGCAAAATTTCGAGGGCGTTATGATATTCCGCAATTGCAAGCTCACCATCACCGCGCCCGTCATAGTACTTGCCGAGATTTTTATATGGCTCTGGATTGCGCGGATCGAGGCGATTCGCTTCTTTCCAGCTCGCTAATGCCGATGGACCGTCGCCCTGGACTCGGTAAATGTCACCTTGCACTTTTTGCCAATCGGAGCCGCGCTGATCGCGCGGTATCGAGTGCAATTCTGTAAAAGCCTCTTCGTGCTTGCCTTTGTTGGTCAGGTAAAACGCTTTTTGCAGTCGAGCTGCATGATAGTTTTTGTCTTGTGCGAGAGCTTCGTCGATAAGCCCTTTCGCGTCTTCGTCGCGCGGATCGACTTTGAGCATTGCTTCCGCGAGGAGCGTGTTGCTGTACGCATCTTGCGCCATATTGGCCGCTTTGCGTAATGGCGAGATTGCACCTTCTGCGTCATCCATCGCCAGTCTGACTAAACCTAGCGTGTGTTGAGCGATTACTGTGTCTGGACTCAGCCTCACTGCTCGCTTGGATAGATTCTCTGCTGCTTCTAGATAAGAGTCGCGCCTCGCCGGTGATGCGACCGTCTTCGAGTGCACATATGCCACATAGCCTGCGGCTGCAATCATATTAGGGTTGTCGGAGAACTGCTCCCTGCCCTTCTTCATTATTTTCTCGGCTTCGAGAACCTTTTTGGGCCAATTCTGTTTCGCTAAAGCGACGGCTAACCCGGCATAGGCGTCGCCAGTTTCGTCCTCCGAAATTAAGCTGCGATAGGCTTCTTCTGCGGCTTCGAATTTGTTCTTCAAGAGCATTTCGTCAGCTTCGACAATTGACTGAGGTTTTTTCGGTTTTGTTGTTCCGATTTCGGGCTCTTCCTCGGTCTCACTTTCCACTCTCCGCGGTTTGCGGACCGTTGGTGTTTCGTTATCGTCAGTCTTTTCTTTGTCGACTGCCGTGTTGTCTTCCGAATCAGTTTTTGTTGTTTCCGATTTTGAGCCTTCTTTATCTGAATCTGAAGGTTGTTTCGCTTTGTCTGTGGCCGATGAATCACCCTCGGTTGCTGATTCAGTCGACTTGTCTTTCTTTGTTTCGGTCGCTGATTCGGCGTTGTCAGATGACTGTTCTTTCGTTGTTTTTTCCGTCTCTTCCGAAGAATGATTTGCCTTCCTGCCACGCTTTTTCTTCTTTGATGGCTCGCTGGAGTCGGCCGTTGTATCTTGTTTCGACTCGCCCGCTGTCGGACTGCTCTGGTCGTCACCGCTGGCGGTGTCTTTTGATTTTGAGCGCTTTTTCTTCGATGATGTTTGACTTGGATCTATAAAAATAGAAGGTGTCGTCGGTGTTGTAGATGCCTCTTCAGTAGTCGTTGAAGACGCGCCTCGAGAACCGGATTTCTTCGAGGTGCGAGACTTCTTCGATTGTGGTGAACCTTCGGATGGCGCCGTCGTGGCGGCAGAGTCGCTGGACGTAGTTGTTGTAGAATCCGTGGTAGCACCCGTAGCACCCGTAGCACCCGTAGCACCCGTAGCACCCGTAGCACCCGTAGTGTCAGTCGCGGTTGATTCTGAACTTGTGGAAGAAGAGCCAGACGAGCGAGGCTTCTTTGTAGTGCGAGTCTTCTTTGTTGAAGATGATTTCGAGGTTTTTTCTGATTTGTCGCTCGGTGTTGTTGATGTTGTGCTCGACGACGAGTCCGAAGTTCCTGCGGCTGCAGAGCCGCTATCTGTCGGATTTGTGGTTCCGGCCTTGGTTGGGTCGGAGTCTGTCGTCGCTGCTGTAGATGAACTCGATGAAGTTGCTGACGATTTATCTGGAGAACTGGCTGAATCTGAAGTCGATGAACCGGATGAAGTCGTTGAACCTGAAGAGGACGATGAACTTGAAGACTCTGAAGAACTAGAAGAGCCAGCTGAAGTTGATGATCTTCCACCTTCAGTGCTCGATGGCGAGGCCGTCTTCGGAGCCGGCGTGCCCATTCTCGAGAAAAAATCTTTGAGGAAATCTCCCGATTTTGCAGGAGCCGCCGTACTCGCATCCGCTGTTCCGGGACTACTTCCGGAACTACTCGTCGAACCGGTTGCACCGCTTCCGGTACCATCTACAGATGGGCTGTTCGAAGGAGTTGTACTGCTGCTGTCACTGGCGCTGGCGCCTCCTGCAGAAGTGCCTTTGTCCGTGTTCGATGTAGTATTTTTCAATTTCGATGCATCGCTTGACGGCTTTGCACTAGTGCCTTTCTGGGCTGGTGCAGCTTTTTTTCCTTTGCTGTCGCTCGCGGCCGCAAGCGCCGCGTGACCTGGCAGATTTAGTCCGCTGGGACCGAGGGTCAAGAGCACGGAAAGAGATATTGACACGCAAGTTCGTGTCGATGAAAGTCTGTGCAACCAACCTTGAGGTTGTTGACTAACGTCACTAGAGATCTTTCTTTTGAAGTTCATCGGCTTTCTTACGCTCTCGTTCTGCTTCTTTCTTGTCTCCCATTTTGTCCAGTGCATCTCCGAGAAGCTTGTGCGGCTCGGGTAATTCTGGTGCCAGGCGGATCACCTGTTTCAGCGTGCTTGCGGCTGAGACGGTATCTCCTTTAGAGATCGAGTCCTTTGCCGAAACCATCAAACCATTGACGCGTATAGTGTCAAGCTGTCTGAGCGCATCCTCGGCTCCTTGAGCTTTGAGAGAACTTGCCATGCGGTAGTTGACCTTCGCCTGTGCCGTCTCGCCCTGCGTCTCTTGAATAGAGCCGAGGAGCAGATAGGCTCGACCTTCCTCTGGATACTTGTCGATTATCGCGGACAACTCAGTCTTGGCACCATCTTTGTCGCCGGCGGAAATCTTGGCTTCGATCGCGGCGTAAGCAGCGTCACCTACCTGAGATGGTTTAGGTGCGTTTTTATCTACCTTGGGAGCTTCGGCTACCGCGGCTGCTCCAGCGGGGCCCTGGGCACCTGGTTGGCCCGATTGCCCGGGAGTGCCCGGTTGACCAGGTTTGCCGCCGGGCGCTCCCGGCTGACCTCCGGGTTTGGCTGCCACCTCTAGCGGTGCTCCAGTCAATCGGTTCAATCCCTGCATGAGATCCGGATTGACGTGAGGATTGATTGAGCGTGCCTTTTCGTAAGCGCGAATTGCAAGGTCGTTGTTCTTCAGCGCTTCCTCTCCACGACCGTATATGTAGAGAAGTTCGGCGTCGTCAGGACGTTTTTCAAGCTCTTTCTCGATTTTGAGTACAGACTCCTGAAGTAACTTTGGTGTTGCAATAGCCGATGTGACTACTGCCAGGTGGTACGAAATACGAGCCTTGTGCAAGGCCGGATTGTTCGGCCCGAGCTGCCAGCACTTATTAAAATGCTGCTTGGCGCGCTCGAAGTCTGCGCCGAGCGTATAAGCTCCGGCTATCATCAGATTGTTGTCGAAGGAATCGGAGATTGCTATTGCTTCTTTGCTGGCGTTGATCAGTCCCCGTATTGCATCAGCATTGTTAGGATTGATTGTCGCAGCTCGACGATAGCAGACACCGACGTTGAACAGGCGCTTCATATACAGAGGACCACGACCCTGTTCTTTAGCCTTGAGCATCACTTCCCAGAGAATGTCTCCCATCAGGCAGTGACAGTTGGACAACTCATTCTGCTCGGTCGGCTTCCATTCCTTGTTAATGGCAGTGCGAAGTTCTTCATAGGATTCTACGACTTTGCCTTGCTTGTACAACACACGAGCCAGTCGAAAACGGCTTAACCCATCGTCGCGCATCTTGACGCATTTTCGGTATTCCACGATAGCCACGACATAGTTGCCTGACGCATCGTTCTCGTCAGCTATACCTGATCTGACATTGAAATCGTCTGGGTTTTTGCCTATGGACTTGAGGCAATCGTCCAGGTGCGCGTCGGCAGGCGCATTGGCTGAGTCGGCATAGAGCGCCTCTCTATAGTGATTGATCGCTTCGTACATCTTTTTCTTGTTGCGCAGCATGTCTGCATAGTGCAGGTGCGCACTGGAAAGGTTTTGCCTGAACGTCGTATTTTCAGGGTCGGCGTTGAGCGCTTCTTCGTGCTCGCGGATAGCATCGGTCCAGAGACCTTTACTGCCGAGTTCTACTCCGCGGTTGTTGTGCTCCATCGGATTGCGCGGAGGAGGTGTCTGCAGAATCAGCCCACTCGGACCGCCACCACCGGAAGTGGCACCCGAACTTCGTCTCCTTGTCTTCTTCGCGTCCGCTGGACTGCTGGTTAGGAAGGATATGGCTAGTAATGAAACAAGAACAAAGGAGGCTGCATCCTCCCAACTCAATTTTTTTATAAGACGCCTGTTATCGGCTTGGTGAGTCATTTGCACTCTCCCACGGACCCGTAGACACTATGCACGAACACGGATGCTCTCTATCCATTGTATCGATGTTAAATTTTTATGCGCGTTTAATCTAGAAGGCAAGCGGTTTTTGCCTAGGTCTTTCAAAAGTGTTGTCCAGGTAACATTTTTGTTCGAAATTATCTATTCATATTGACAATCGCGCCAAAAAAGATTAAAAATTGGTAACTTCGCTTGCTGCAGGGTTTAGTGTGCCTAATCGGAGGGTGTCAGCGGCTATATAAATTGTTAGACTGATCTCATTACAGCTTATAACTCTTCTGCCTAGGGCATCCTTTTTCTGAAGTTCTCATTACTAGCAAAGGCAATCGAATTAAGTCACCGAGCACTGCTCTAGCTCGTTGCATCCCAGGAGGGACGAAGGTGAAAGCCTATACATATCAACTGTCAGCCTTACTTGTTTTAGCATACGTTATATCTTCTTCGACTCCCGCATCAGCGCAGCTTCCCCCTGTTAACTGGGGCAAGTCAGTGCATGGTCCGGGCGATTGCCAGTATATCGGTGACCAGCAGAACATGCGTCATCCGGTCGGCATGAACACGACGCCGACCAGACCGCAAGTGATTCCGATGAACCTAGCGCCGTCTGGTGGCGGTGGCGGTGGCATGGTCGCATATCGACCCACGCCCAAGCGGCCCAAGCCAGATATCTCCCTTCAGCCGATCCCGGCCGATGAGCCCATTGTTCCGCCAGGTTTTCCTCCTCTGCCGGATCGTTTGGACATCCCCGGTGTCGACATGACCACAGCCATGTCCTTTAACGCCCAGAGTGGCGGCGGAGGCGGAGGAGGCGGTGGAGGTGGCGGCGGCTACTCGATGGGTGGCGGCGGTGCCTCGATCAATCCCTTCCAGGGCAAGAAGCAGGGTTATGCACATTACGTGCCAGGGTCTTTCTCCGGACAGACGCCACCTGGGCAAGTCATGCAGACTTCCGGTGGTGGCGGCGGGATGCCTCCGATGAATGGCGGTGGCGGAATGCCGGCTATGTCTGGTGGTTCCGGCGGCGGTGGTGGCGGAGATATCAGTTTTCACCAGCACTACGGCCACGCAGAACCAGGTGCCTACTCAGCGCCTAAGCAATCGGTCGGATACTACAAGTGTCGAGAAAAGGCTGCGGATAGCAAGCCCGTGAGCTTTGCCGGTGATACTTTCGGCTCCAGTGGCGAGAAGGCACCGGCATACCAAGGTATGACAACCAAACAGATGAACAAGTTGCTGGGCCGCGAGCCCAAGCTTAACGATAAGAGGAATGGCGACGGCGATTCTATGCCGGAAGCTCCTCAACCTGTTTCAATTAATCAGGCATCGACACAAGATCTGTCGCTGCCGGACGATGATTTCAAGTCCAAGAGACCGCCCGGCAAAGGCAATGGTATGTTGAGCCGAGTGGGAAAGCGCCTGGGCAACCGCGTCTTACAGACCACAAATTCGGCCATGGGAGCCGCATCGTCAGCCGGAATGTCTGCCTTCCGATCAGGCGGACGTTAGTGCTAGTCTAGGCGTAGGAGATAAAAAACAATGAGGACAGCCATGAGATTTGGAATACTTACCCTGACAGTCTTAGCCTTCAGTACCGTTATTGGTGTCAGTCCCGCTTTCGCGCAAGGCGGATTCCAGGGGCACATACAAGGGAACAAGCTTGATAAGACCAAGTTCTTCAACGCGCCGCGTCAGATGCAGATTCTGGATGAACGTCCAGTGATCCGTGATTTCCGCGAAGCGCCAGCCAGCGCTCCGATGATCGCTCTGCCACCCGGACCGCAAGCCAATGGCGGTGGGTTTGGCGGTAATGGCGCAGGAGCTCTCGGCGATGTCCCCTCCGGCGGCGGATCATCCGGCGCACCTGTGCAGCTCGGTGGTCCAGGAGTCCAGCCTTACCGTTCTCCGGACAATAACGGTCAACTTCCTCTACCGAAGTCGGGATTCAGCCGCGAGAGCAACATCCCCGCACGAGGGATGGCACCACGCAACGCCCTGGCGGATGGAACCTCGACCAATCGCCTCATGGGTAAACTAATGAAGCCGAAAGAGGCAATCGGCGGAACCTATCCGACAGGCTCACTGGGCGGTGGCGGTGCTAGACCGCGTGGCAACCAGATGCGGGCGCAGCAAGCGCCACAAGCAGCCTCTTACGGCAACAACTTTGGAGTGCCGACTAGCGGCACCTCCAGCGGCGGTTCTGGAAGAACAGAGGGTATTGTTAGAGGAACTCTCCTTAGCAAAACCAAGTAGTAAGAGTACAAATGCGACTTCTACTAACCACATTCTTTATTTTAGTTTCGGGTAGCGTGAGCGGCTGTGGGCTGGGAGCGCCCGGAGCAGACACAGCTCGAGCTAATCAGCAGAGTAGTGGAGGTGTCCTTGGTCGCATGCATCCCAAAGCAAGCGCAGAGACAGTCGAAGAGCTTCGGGCATCCGAAGCTCGTATGCTGGAAGAGCAAGCCAAATTCGCTAAAATGCAGGCTGACAACCAAGCCAGCATGAACGGTATGGGTCGAGTCCTCCCGCCAGTCTCCACCGATCCGATTGCGCCACCGGCTGAGACAATCGCGCAGAACGGACCGGTGGTCAACTCCTACGATCCTATGCAGACTAATTCCTCTTCGGCAGCTCAGGCGGCGGAGACTTCCAAAATCGATGGGACCACTATCACCCCGGCAAAAGACGCAGGTACTCCGGTTGAGTCTCCACCCGAAGCAGCTTCGTACTCGAGTCATTACTCTGGTAGTGTGCCGCCGCCTCCTCCAGGAGCGGTAGCCGGCGGTCTCGTACCGCCACCTCCAGCGGTGACACTCTCGACCAATGCCGCCGTCGCATACGGTGGCGGTCAGGATCAACCGTGGGCCAATCCACAGCTAAATCCGTGGGGCATCCAGTATCAGCAGTACCCACCACAGTATCCTCCTCAGGGATACCCGCCGCAGGGCTATCCACCGCAGTATCAGCCGCCACCACAGGCAGTGCCGCCACCTCAAGAACCTCAGCGTCCGCAAGGTCTGTTCGGCAGTGGAAAGCGGCATCATAGCGAAGAAGATGGTTCTGAGGACGATGAAGACGCATCCGCGAAGCCAGAGAAGAAAGAGGTTGATTTCGTACCTATTAGACCGACCGGGATGGAAAGTCGTTCTCCTTACAAGCAGAAAGAAGATCTAAAAATTCTCTGGACCGGTGCCCAAAACACCTACTCCATGCAGAAGCTCATGGAAAGGGAAAAGGATCTCCAAGGTATTTTACGCCGCGTGGATGTAGGGCTGCCACCCGATGCAACGAAGGGCATGTTCACAGTTGCTCCAAGGCGTGTAGCGTCGATATTCCGGCCGATCGCATCGGATCGCAGATCGATCGAGCATGTGAGGAAGGTTCAGTTTGAACTAGTGCAGGGCTACTATCGCTATCTTTACGCCTACAACAAGTACGCAATACAACAGCAGACTGTGCAGGCGAGGAAGCAAGAGATCGAGGTAGCGAGCTCAAAGGCAGAGAAGCAGCGAGCTGAAGCAGATATGGCACGGGCGACGGATGCGGCTCAATCAGCTACTGAAGATATGAGAGCCGCACAGGAAGAGCTGGCGGCTGTAGCAGGTGCTCAAGCTGCTCGTAGCATTATCGGCAAAATATCAGGAATCACTCCGAGCGCTCAGACCCTTGCTCAAGCAGAGAAGTCTGCTGAGCCCATTGAAGTTGATTCGAAACCTGGGGGCATGTTCGGTTCGATGTTCTCGTTCGGTGGTAAGAAATCGTCTCCTCCTGTCAAAGAAGCTGTAGCTGAGTCTCCGGCGCCTATAAAAGTAAATGACAAACCTTCCAAAGATAAAAGTCCTAAACCTAAAAAGGACAAAAAAGGTAAGAGTGCAGATGAGGGTGAAGATCTCGCTCCCTCCCGTCCTGTCGCGTTCAGAGGTTCCAAAAGCGAAGTTCCTCCGGAAAGTCCAAGAACTCAAAGCGGTCCGATTAGCTTCGAGCTGAAGGACATCGAAATCACCGCCCGCAAGTCGATCTTGACTGTGGCCATTCATAACACTGGTTCCGAAACGTTCAAGTTCTCACCTGAAGTAATCTCCATCGCCGAAGGCGATAAGAAGATTTCAGAAGCGGCAATGCGAGCGGAATTCGATTCGACTTCAGTACGGCCTAACGGCGAGGTCCAGGGCAAAATTACTTTGTTTGGTCGCCCCTGGAATGACCGTCTGTCGGTGTACATCTCAGACGGCTCTAACAACATTCAGCTGAAGCGCAATCATAACTGAAGCGGCTTCTCTCGGCATAGTTCACCCGGCTTTTTATTCTGTCGGCGGAATCCCGCTCCGCCCCATTCCTTCGACGGCATATTTCGACACCGCCTTTGATTCCCTCTATGGAATACGCATCCGCTCCGTCTCTGATCCATTCGCCGGCGGCATAGTTCGGCGCAGACTGCAATCGCTGCCTTTCAAACCAAGCAAACAAAGCATCTTTGATGCGTTTTTGACGCTGCTTTTTATTCCCTCACGCTCAATTCGGCTCAACAATGTGGTGGTGTCGGCAGTGGCAACCAAGCAACTTTTGCGAATAGCAGTGATATCACTAGTAGTACCAGTCGCACACTCGCTTCACTGCCCCCATGTTGACCGTTGCTGCGCGTGTTTGAACACCTGGTATTTGGTAATCGTGTTCCACATTAAATCGAATCTTATAATCTCTGGCACCAGACCCGCAATTAAGTAGCAAAGTCGCGAAGAATATCGTACCATAGGACTTATTGACAACGCGGAGGAACACGCAGGCTACCTAAGTAGAGATAGAATCAGCTTCACTATCAGATTCTCTTATTCTGACGGCAGGTGTCCGGGTTTCCCGAGGAAACCGAATGCATCTAGCGGACATTTGAGTTAAGTGCCAAAACTGTGGAGCCGCATTCAGGTCAGACAGATTCAGCTCATAGTCGACACGGGTAACAAAAGCGGAGCTCAGGCTCCTGGTCAGGGCAATTCTGAGCAGTTTGAACAAAATGCTGTATTTACCTGTCCATCTTGCGGGCTGGCTGATTGGGCAATCGCCTTTCAGCAAGACCAGCGAGCCAGCGGTGTTGAGTTAGGCTACTCCACACGTTCGGTAAACGTCCTTGACTTCGGAACGAACCGAACCGGTAAGAGATTTCCGTTGGTCAGATTTGCTCCGGATGACTACGTTACGCAATTTGCCAGGCTCAACGATACCGAAGATTGGCTTCGACAATTCCATTAAATCGCGGTTGGCTTCTGTCCCAGAGGCGAGAAAGGCGAAATTGACTCCTGATTTGTGACTATCGCGAAGGAGAAACCGAGTTTCAGAAATCCTTTGAACATTTGAAGAGTGAAGTAGTGCATCTACCGGGAAAATATGCACTAATGGCAAGAAAGGTGATGCAATTGAATCTAAAAGAACAGAACCATTTGATTCTTGAGGAGACCCCATGTCCCAAGTCCACCGAGTAATTAACCTGAAAGAGCCTTTCAAGCTTTTCGGTATGACCATTCGCCAGATCATGTGGCTGGCGATCGGTATTATCGTGGCTTTCGCAATCGCTTCACGGGTTCCCGGTGAGATTAAAATAGCCAACATCCCTGCTGGATTCTGGCTCGGGCTTGGCATAGTGTGTGTGTCCATTGTCGTTGGCAGCTTCACTGACCTGAAGCCGCTGGTCTGGTGGAGGAACATGATCGCCTATCGGCTGGGACTTATGCCAACTTTGTTCATCCCAAGAGCAGAAGAAGCACCTCTTTATCCCGACCCTACGATTATCGAACGCTCTGACGCGGAAGAATTCTATGTAGGCAGAGGAGATAGCCGCCCCAAAGGTTGATCTGATGGCGTTTTAAGGATTAAACTGAGGTCAGGAAGAAAGCAGGTTTTAACGGATGTCACGTACCGCTCGATCATCGCCAGCCAGAGGAGTTCCTAGCTCCCGAAGACAGGAGCGATCAGGCAATCAGAAAAAAGGTCGCAAGAGACTTGCTGATAATGGTGAAGACGGTCAGGACGATAATAAGCCTTCCGGAAGGCTGATCCAGACAACCGCCACTCCGTCCTTCCAAAATGTTGTTGCCGGTTTTTACAACAATCTCCCGGCTTTGCTGAGAGACACCTTGCCGTTTGGCACTGCCAATCGCGACCTATCGGAAATTGGTGATGATGACCCACCTGCCGACAGGCGGGGTGAGGCGAGCTGGCAAGACGTCTGTTTCTTGCATTCCATCCCCGGTGAGGACGAGGAAGAAGGACTCGTCGTGCTGGCCGATGGGAGTATGCGCAAGTATCTCGCGGTCAAGGGCATCAATGTTCTGCTTTTCGACGATGCCGATAGAGACTTGATGGCCAGGCAATTTGCCAATTTCGTCAACTCTTGCGAGAGCGACATTCAGATTATTATCAAGTCGCGACACCTGTCGGTTGATGAGTATCTGTCTCGTTATCAGAAAACAATCATGGCTGATAACGAGTATCTGAAATGGTACGCAGACTACACGGACAAATGGTTTCGCCGGATTCAGGACGTCAGCTTCGTACCCCAGCGCGACTTCTATGTCGTGATTAGCTATCAGCCACCAGACTGTAAGAGTGGACAGATCTGGTCTGGTCGACGATCGATTCAGAAGCACGAAGAGTATCTAGATAATCTCAATCGTCTGGTCAAGACGGCGTTCGAGCAGTTGCGCGTCGGCAACTTGCGTCCCCGCATCCTCACGAGAAAAGAGGTGAGGAGCCTGATTTACTCAGATCTAAACCCATCTCTAGCTCATCGCGATCCAGAAGCACCCCCGTCGCATCCTCAAGTAGCCGAAGCCTCTAGTCTCGCCGGCAGCGCTCTCAAGGTTCACAACGAATATCTGTGGTTGGATGGAAAGTATATCGGCACGCAGTACATGTTCAAAATGCCGCATGATACCTGGATGGGATGGCTGGTTGATTTGTTGACGCTCGGCGTCGAGTACACCATGTCTGTTTTCATCCACCAGTGTAACCAGGACAAGGTGCGGGCAGAGCTGAAGCGGAAGTATCACCTTGGAATGGTCACGAATACGCAGCTAGCCACCCCAGACCTTGAAGGACTGGAAGGCACGAGGCGCGCGGCTGCGGCTATTCAAGAATTCCTTCGCAGCTCTAATAAGGCCTTCGATTGCAGTCTCTACATTTCAACTCAGTGCGACTCGGTCGAACAGCTCAACCAGAACATGGACGAAATTCGTCGAGTGTTCAAGAACCGCGGTGCCAATATGGATCGTGGTCAGTTGCTGCAGCTCGATGCCTGGCAGTCGACTTTGTCGGTCGGTGTAGACCGGCTTGCCATCATTCACCGCGTGATGTCTCCAATAGTGGGGACATTGTGGCCGTTTTTCACAGCATCATGTGGTACTCCCGATGGTGTGCCATTCGGATTCGCACTGACATCAAGAGAGCCAGTGCTGCTTAATCCTTTCTTCCGAGGTGCGGGTAAAGACGCTAACAACATGTTCGTTGTGGGTACGACCGGTGCGGGTAAATCATTCGCTGTGTCGATGCTTATATTGCGCCTCTTACCAATGGGTGTGCGCTTTGTTTTGATTGATAAAACCGTCGACAAATTTGGTGCATATCGATTCATCACGGAGCTTCTTGGACCGGATCTTTGCGCCTATGTTGATCTAGGTCCCAACTCAGGATTTCTGTTGAATCCATTCGACCTTGGTCCTGAAGATCAGTCTAAGGGTGAACCTTCGCACGATAAAATCTCACGTCTATTGTCTTTGTTGGATTTGATGTTGGCTCCGGACGGGCGAGACGAGCTTAACGTGGAAGAGAAATCTCTGCTCGATGGTTTGATTCGTCTGTGTTACATGGAAGCAGCACTGACCGGTACCGTGCCGACTATGTCGGATCTCACTCGTGTTACCGCTCAGGCAGCTACTACGGAAGTCGATCCTATCCAGAGAGATCGTCTCCATATGTTCTCCAGAGGATTGTCATTGTTCACCAAATCTGGTGCCTTTGGCGGACTGGTCGACGGATATACCAACGTTGATACCGAAAAGTTATTCATCGTTTTTGATACAAGAGAAGTCAACGAACCGCGCCTAGAGCGAATCGCCGTGTTCATCCTTGCCGACTTCATCAGACGAAGAGCTGCTGAATCGAAGGAGCGGATGGTGCGATTTGCTGCAATCATAGACGAGGCTTCCACTCTCATGCGCTTCAAAGCCGGAGCTCGCTTGCTCGATGACCTTTCGAGACGCGCCCGTCACTATGGGATGATGCTCGTCTCCATCACTCAGCAGTTGAAAGACTTTTTCCGCCAGTCGGAACAAGCCGATTCTGTTGTTAAGAACGCACATATGAAGATTCTATTGAGGCAGGACCCGTCCGACTTGAAGCTACTCAAGGAGACTCTCAGGCTCAAGGACGCCGAGGTTTTTGCTATCGAGCAATTCGCGAAGGATGAAGAGAAGCGCAGGGAAAGTCAGGCGCTACTAATCGTCGGCGCGGTGCGCGGAACAATTAGACTTGTTCCATCACCGATGGACTACTGGATCTGTACATCGGAGCCGATCAAGGATATCCCGAAGCGTGCCAATATGATCAAGGAGGTCAAGGCTAAGAATCCTAAGTTAAGTCACACCGACGCATGTAGGCAAGCTGTGTATTATCTCGGCTTGCAGCACGACAGTAATTAGCGTCTTTTGAGAGCAAGTATAGCAACCGATGGAGAAGATCTTTACACCGAATAAGTGGTTCGTCGGGTTTTGCGCTCTTTTGATTGTTGTGTTTGGTGCTCTCAAAGTTGTCGGAGACATGCGTCTTGCTGAAATCGCCAGCGAAGCAGGCAAAGACGTATTCATATGGGAATGGCCGACCAAGGGCTTAAGCTCGAGGGTGATGGCAATGAAATCCCATGTTGTTCGCAGAGATGCAAATGATGCGGTCGTCGAGGTGAGTGGACATCAAATCGTATCGAAAACGTTGAACGGCGCTCAAGCCGAGCCCGATCTGGAGACCGATGTCACCGCTACCCTCACGTTCTATCGCCGCAACAGTCAGTGGGAATTAGGTAAGGTGGAGCTAAAGTAAATGTATTGGCGCGTAAGAAAAATTACCCCCGAGCAAATGCTCAAACAATACAGTGTGCACGTCATCCTGGCGATAAGCCTGCTAGGTAACGCGTTTTTGTTCATTTCGCGACCGAAGAAAGAAGCGATGGACAAACAAATGAAGCTAGACTTCGTCAACTTCTCTAAGCAAGTGACGAATCATCTGCTCGACACCAGTTATATAAATTACATCGATTCAACATCACGTCTGCAGGCGGAACTCTCCGATGCAGTAAAAGGAAAACTGAGACAGGATGGCATTTTGCCCTCGACAGAACAAGAACTGAAGGCCAACCTTCTCGAATTTTCGAAGTCGAGACGTGTATGCGCATTGCAGTTTCAGGCTGTCGATATCAAGGAACCTAATCCCCAAGGCTTGGTCCCCATCGAGGTCTCAGGTACTGTGGCTGTGCACTCCGCGGACGAATCAGCCCAGCAGCCCTTCCATCTGATGTACATGGTTGGTCTTTCGAAGAAGACAGAACCGCCATCGCCAATTGTGGTCGACATGAAGGACCTGCCTCCGCCACAAGCAGGCGGCGCCCAGCAAGGTCAGCAGTAACTCACAATCATATTCTCCAAACGCCGCTCTGTATGTGGTGGCGTTCGCATTGGCGACACTCGCTTACGGTGTGGGCGGCTTTGCCAGTGCGATGCCGGAGCCGGTCTTCTTTGCCTTTTCGCGTGCGCGCTCGGCTTCGCCGATAAGAGTGCTCAGGTCGATGGCGTCATCCGGGAAGCATGCGATGCCGACGGATACAATTACATTCGTGTGATGCTCGCCCGAGCGGAGTCCGGTATTAACAATAGACTTCAGCAGTTTAGCTGCCCTGCGAGCGGCCTTTTCTGCTGATACTCCCGGTAGTACCAGGGCAAAATCATGATCTTCGTAGTGTGCCATCAAGCCTTTGAAGCTGGCGGCTTCACTGATGTGCCAGGCAAGTTCTTGCGTTTCACCCGGCGACAGCGGCACCTTCCCTCGCAGGTTAGATCCAATCGGCTGCACTTCGATGAGCAGGAGACTTATCTGCATGTCGTGCGAGCAGCGCACCAGCTCTTGCAAAAGGAAAAGGAAGGAACCGAATCTATAAAATCCACTGGCCGGATCAACCAGGACCTGCTTCGTCGCCTCCGCCATCTCGTAATTGATCGCCTTGCCTTGAGCTGAGCGGTGAGGACCTTTGGCTGTCGAGATTTCGACGAGATTCAAGCGAATAAGATCCGAGACCATAGGTACCCACTGACTGCGAGCCAGATCTCGTTCCGAAATTAGATCCTCTAAGGTGCGCTGTCCATCAACCATTTCGTACAGCTCTTTAAGGTTGTTCGTCTCCTGCTCTTCTCCCGTATCAGCAATTCTTTCGAACTCGGCATCGCTCAAGCTGGAGCGAACCTTCACCAGCAAAGTAGTGAGTCTAATGCCGTGGGAAGTCAGGTAGGTTGTGTGATCGAGTAGCAGAATTCCTTCCAGAATCAGGCTTTCCAGCGGCCGATTGATGGTTCTTTCTTCGCTCTTGATTTTGGGCTCGAATTGAAAATCACCTTCTGTCCAGCAGATTACCTGGAGCAAGCAGTCTTCGCCCGTGCCTCGAGTACCTTCGGCATGTACAGGATGTCCATCTTCGAAAAAGATATCCGCCCAAATAGTGTGTCTCTGAACTCGCAATCGTCCAGACATGGCGCCTATTCCGATTGATTGCAAGAGATTGGTTATGTGGACGAGGCTGAGAGTGCCTTTGAGCATCTCTTCCTTAGGCGCGTCGATGCTCGCACCGGAAAACTTGAAACTATCAAACGTCTGTCCAAGCTCAGCGGACGGTCTACGCGATCTTGGTTGCGGTGGCGGTAAAGGTGGCGAAGTCGGCGGACCGAGCTGATTCTTCCCGAATGAGGGCAATTTCGAGAATGTTTCGAAACCATCCAGTCGAGCCGCGTCGCGATGTTCTCCGAGCGCTTCTATAAGCGCATCATAGACTTTCAAGGTGTTGTCCGTGAGCAAGGACCACAGCTGCTTTGCATTGACGCCGTCGCCGTCTTCCATGTGCCATTCGCAGGTGAAGCCAGTCGGTGAGACATTCTTCACCGTGAGCGACACTTGCCGACCGTCGGCTGATTGCCAGCAATAGCAGAATTTAACGCTGCGTTCTTGGGACGCGGCGGTCATAAAGTCTTTTAGATCGTGAACGCTGGGTCTTTCAGAAAGTTGGATGATCTTCTGCCGACCGCCAGGATTGCTGAGCATTCTGGTTGTGCTCTCGGGACATCTTAATTGTACCCACCGGGGGATTCCCTGAAGTCATGACAGCTCTAGTTCTCAACATTGATTCTGCGCTGAGCCTCTCTAGAGGCTGCTTGCCGTCCGAATCGGCCGCTAGATGGTGAGCAGATGCGTCCTATAAAGTGAGAGCAAGAGCACCGGGTTGTTGTTCGGAAGCTTATACCTTGATTGTGATCCGGGGCTGCGTTCCTCTTGGTTGATAAGATATGTGACCTGGTTGAGGAAACCCGTGAGGTTAAGATGTTTTCTGGAATCGTCGAAGCTGTCGGAGTGGTCGAGAGTAGCAAGGATACGGGCGATGGCGTCAGGCTGCGCATTGTCGCGCCGCAAGTGTTAGGTGATGCCCAGATTGGCGAATCCATCTCTGTGAGCGGGGCTTGCATGACCGTGGTCGAGTTCGGCTCGGAGTGGTTCGATGTCGAAGTTACGCATGAATCGTTGCGCTGCACTACTCTGGGCTCGCTAAAGCCGCAGTCAAGAGTCAATCTGGAGAAGGCCCTCAAAATGTCCGATCGTCTGGGCGGGCACATGGTTACAGGTCACGTTGACACTGTTGGAAAAATAGTCGAGATTGTCGAAGAAGGGTTCTCAAAAGTGATGAAATTCTCGCTGCCATCGAGATGGTCGCAGTTTTTCGTCAAAAAAGGGTCGGTCACCGTCGAAGGCGTCTCCTTGACGGTAGCGGATTGTGGTCCGGTTACGTCGATCTCATCTTCGAATGAGTCCGATTTTTGGTTTTCCGTTGCTCTAATCCCCCACACAATGGACGTTACGACGCTTGGCGCCATACAAATTGGTCAGTCCGTAAATATCGAAACTGACGTTATTGCTCGATACGTAGTGCGCTTACTGGGTGAAAGCTATCTGGAAAACCTTAATAAAGAGAGAGAAACTGTTCTATAAAACCCGATTGGCCGCTAGACTTTTGATGTCAAGACAAGTGGCGGTCTGATTTTCTCTTCCAGATGCTCCCTTGTCCTGCTCGGTTGTCCCTATTGAAGGAGTCTCCAGGTGATCGATTCGCATATTGCCGATAGTCTCGAAAATGAGGATGTTTTCAGTACAATCGAGGAAGCGCTGGCCGATATTGCCCAGGGTAAGTTCGTTATTGTTGCCGATGACGAGGGGCGGGAAAACGAAGGAGATTTGATCTGTGCTGCCGAGTTGATTACTCCTGCAATGGTCAACTTCATGGTGACCGAGGCTAGGGGATGGGTCTGTCTGACTATCACGCCGGAGAAGGCTCGGCGGCTGAATTTGCCCTTCATGGTCGAGCGCAATACCGATTCGCAACAGACGGCATTTACGGTCACAGTCGATGCCGATCCGAAATATGGTGTCACGACCGGTATCAGTGCCTATGACCGAGCTACCACAATTCGAGTCGCTGTAGACTCTAACGCCTGCGAGGCTGACCTCAGAAGACCTGGACATATCTCGCCGTTGATTGCGCGAGAGGGTGGTGTGCTGAGAAGAGCCGGTCATACGGAAGCCGCTTGCGACCTGGCGCGGCTTGCTGGATTGACCCCATCGGGTGTTATTTGCGAAATCCTCAATCAGGACGGAACGATGGCTCGCGTGCCGCAATTGCGCGAATTTGCCGCCAAGCACAACATCAAGCTCATCAATATTGCGCAGCTCATCGCCTATCGTCTAGAGCGCGAACGTTTTGTCGTGCGCGAGGCGAAAGCGATCTTCCCATCGGCATTCGGTGAATTCAATGTTTATGCCTATCGCAATACTCTTGATGGTCAGGAGCATCTGGCATTCGTGCGTGGCGATGTGGAAGCCAAAGAAGATGTGCTGATTCGAGTGCACTCTGAATGTCTTACCGGTGATGTCTTCGCCAGTTTGCGATGCGATTGCGGACCGCAGTTGGAAGCGGCGATGGCGATGATTGCTAAGGAAGATCGCGGCGTGCTTATCTACTTGCGTCAGGAAGGAAGAGGCATTGGCCTGCTCAACAAGATCAAAGCTTACGAGCTCCAGGATAGCGGGCAAGATACGGTGCAGGCCAATGAGTCTCTGGGATTCAAGCCTGATCTGCGCGACTATGGAGTGGGTGCTCAAATGCTCGCGGATCTCGGTTTGACGTCTGTTCGGCTGATCACCAACAACCCTCGGAAGATTGTCGGGTTGGAGGGTTATGGCCTGAATGTCACGAATCGAGTTGGTCTGCCGCCGGCTTGCAACAGCCACAACCTCGGCTACCTGCTGACCAAAAAAGAAAAACTTGGACATTGGCTGGAAGATCTCGAAGCCCATGTTGGCGAAGAGGAAAGTCCGGCTAGCAATCGTGAGCAACCAGAAGAAGCACGCGTTTAGTTATACGCTATCAACACCATAAGGAGAGATCATGTCCACATCCGATAAAGTGCACACCATTGAAGGTCGATTAATCGCAACTGGACTGAAATTTGGTGTAGTGGTGAGCCGTTTCAACGACATGATTACATCAAGACTTCTTGACGGATGCATTGATTCATTGACGCGTCATGGTGTGGAATCCAGTCATATTGATGTGATGTGGTGCCCGGGCGCCTTCGAAATCCCGCTTGTAGCGCGAAAAGCAGCGGAGAGCGGACTCTACGATGCGGTCATCTGTTTGGGAGCGGTCATCCGAGGAGCGACTCCGCATTTCGATCACGTTGCCGGTCAAAATGCTGCCGGTATCTCGGGAATCAGTGTTGACACCGGCGTGCCTGCGATTTATGGCGTCATCACATCTGATACCATCGAGCAGGCTATAGAGCGTGCCGGAACCAAAGCCGGCAACAAAGGTGCTGATGCTGCGGTCGGTGCGATCGAAATGGTCAACCTGCTGGCTGCTATGAAGCACCGGAAAGAAAGTCCAGTAGCCCAGTAAACGAGTGGTTATAGAATGGGTGCTCGTCAGTCGCTGACGCTTCTTCTTATCTTCCTTGTGCTATCGCTTTTCTGTGCGTCGAATGCCAATTGCGAAGAAAACGCATTCGACAAAGGGACCGCGTTATACAAGAAAGGAAAGTATGAGGAAGCGCTGCCATTGCTCCGCAGTGCTAGCGCATTAGGCATGAGCAGACCAAGCTCTATTTATTACCTGGCGATGTGCTATCAGCAGCTTGGTGATCTGAAGCAAGCTCGCGATTCGTATAAGCTCATCTGCACGCAGTATCCTAATAGCGCCTTGTTCGATCGATCGTTCAGTATGCTCAAGGACCTCGAACAGCGACTGAGCAGTGGGTCGACCAAACCGGGTCGATCTTCGACCGGTGGACCGGGTGTTCTCAAGCTCAATTCCGCTAGATCTCAGTCTTTTCCCGTTTCGGTCTGGGACGGTGGTGAGACCTATCAAGTTAGCTACTCCCGGGAGAGCGATGGCAGAATGTATCTTGATGGTATCCTCAACGGCAAACTAACAAAGTTTTTGTTTGATACCGGTGCTGGTGTCACATTCTGTCGGCAGAGCTTTGTTAATAAATTAGAAGTGAAGCTCGATTGGATCTCGGAGAGCGCGATCATCCCTGGAGCGATGGGCGAGGCACCGGCAAAAGTGGCGATTTGCAAGATCTCGCTAGGTAAATTTACTCGTGAGAACAAAATCTATGTGGAGCAG
Organism: Candidatus Obscuribacterales bacterium; assembly: GCA_019746975.1. GTDB lineage: Bacteria > Cyanobacteriota > Vampirovibrionia > Obscuribacterales > Obscuribacteraceae > JADYXR01. Next base: position 2,355 of record JAIERK010000164.1, on the reverse strand, counting down.
GATAGACCAGACAGTTACTATCCTGCATTGGATAATATTCCTATCATTGGGCAATCCTTTTTCGGCGACTTGATGTATAGAGTCGATGGCCGCGCTGGATTGATCACTTTCAAAAAGGTCACCATTCCGAAAGGTCCCATAAAACCTGGTCGGCTCGGACCGGGCGAAGTGCCGTTCTTCAGGGATGGTGCTCACATGATCGTGAAGGCAAAAGTCAACGATCGTGAATGCGACATGATTTTTGATACTGGCGCCAGCCAGGTTGTCTTTGCCGATCGCCATCTTGCACAGTGCGGGCTCAATCGTCCGGTCGACGCTACCAGCAGTACAAAGCGAGGTTCAGGTAGTGTGCGCGACAGTTATGCATTCAAAATCGACAGGCTCACGCTCGGTCCTATCGACCGGCAGGATGTTAACGTCGCAGTGCTCGTCAACACCAAGTTTTCTAAGCCGTTGTTAGGTCAGACATTTCTCAAAGATTTGGTCTACACTGTCGACCCAGTCCGGAATGTAATTCGATTCGAAACCTTCAATTAAGATATACTTCTTGTATGAGTCATCTCCGCTCTTGCTCGACAACCGCTGCTTCATTCGCGCGAATTGCCTGGTCAGGCAGAGTCAGGCGTGCACTTGTTGTAATGCTGCTTTGTGTGCTGTGTTTGACGGGCTCAGCCGTTGCTCAGGGCAGCGATTATGGTCGCGCTGTTCAGCTTTATAACGGCAAGAAATTTGCGGAGGCGCTGGCAATCTTCGAGGGCTCCGGAGTCGACGCCACTCAGAGCGCTAATGCCGGATATTATCGGGGTCTCTGCTACATTCAGCTCGGCAAAACCAAAGAAGGTGTCGCCGTTTTTCGGCAGGTAGCAACAAAGTATGCAGGCACCGCAGCTGCCACTAGCTCGATGAGAGCACTTGCTTCCATGGAAGGTGTTCGTAGCGGTGGCAACGCTCCTGTAAGAGCGGATGCGCCGCCAGCTACTGGTTCGATTGATTGGGACATGCTGCCCGATCGTGTTGTTGTTCCGTTTCGAAAGAGCTATGACGGTCACATGTATGTGACAGCTGAGATGAATGGCGTGCCTGTGACGATGATTTTCGACACGGGCGCCGCAGCAACGACTTGTGCCGAGAGTCTGCTCTCCGAAAACAGCATTCGAATCAATCGCAGCAGATTTCATGGACGAGCACTTGGAGTCGGCGGCGAGGTCTCAACTAATCTTGCTCTTGTATCGCTTAGACTTGGTGCGATCGAGCGAAACATACCGTTGTGGATCGTCGACGATCGCGCGGTACCCGACCGAAGCTCCAAGGTGGGTCGCAGTCTTTTAGGGCAGAGCTTTTTCTCGGATATTCCATACATGATCGATGATTCGAAGAGCGTAATCATTTTTTCTCGTCCATCGGCCGCGTTGAATGGCGGTAGCGGAAGCTCAAGTGCCGTCCGGCTTATGGATAACGAAGTGCCGTTCCGAAAGGTGGGTGGCAATATTTTGGTGACTGTTAAGATCAACGGTCGAGAATGCGACATGTTCCTCGACACTGGTGCTGCCACCGTCGCCTTTGCCGATCGACACCTGGCGCTGTGCGGGCTCAATCGGCCAACAGATGCTTTTGCCGGACACGGCGGCGGTGTAGGCGGACAGAGAGACGCATTCGCATTCGAAATCGACAGTGTCAGGCTCGGACCGGTCGAGCGAAAAAACGTGAGAGCTCAAGTATTGATCAACGCCAATTTCGATAAGCCACTACTAGGGCAATCGTTTCTTTCGGGGCTGCGTTACACAATCGATCCTACGCGCAACTCGATTCGCTTCGAGTAGCTCGAGATTCGCGTGCATTGCCCTTCAGAATACGTCGAGGTCAAATTGCTTGCGGCGCTCACAATAGATCAGCCTAACACCCAATTTACCTCACTCCATACACGGCCAACTGGTTTGAGCAACTGGATTTATTGACTGGGTGAAAGGGTCAATGCTTGTCGCGGTATGGAGAAAAGCAGAGGCCAGTGCCACCAGTCTTTGTCAAAGTGACGGATTTAAATGAGAATTCTGTCATCTAGCGGAAGTTACTACGGATAGCTCGTTGGGCATTATGAAACCGGAACCCCAGAAGCGCGCGATCCGATGAATGCCTTCAAAGAGGGTTCGTACTCATGCTGTCAAAAAATCGACGAATTCTTAGGTCGCTGTCATCTTCAATGAAGCAATCTACGTTCACAGCAAAGTTGTGGATTCCACTGGTACTCCTGTTCCTTTTTCTTACTCAGATGGTTTCGCCTAGTTTCGGTGGGCAGTCGACTACGTTCACATTGAACAACATCAATACAACAGGCACCGGCACGTTCAGTTCGCCAGG
>JAIERK010000099.1 GCA_019746975.1 Candidatus Obscuribacterales bacterium | reverse complement strand
AAGGCCAGTACTACAACCATAAAAACTGTGAAAATTACAAAATTCTATTCTATTACGTCCACTAGTAAATATTTACGATAATACCAAGGCCGCGAACCGCACTCCGCGTTAGCAGAGTGTGTTCACGCCCCCGGTACGAGCTTAGTCCGCCGTACGATCAGTCAGCGGTCTTAGCTCTTCTTCTTCTGTCCTTCCGCTTCCTTGCGTCCCCAGGCACGCCCGAAGGACGGGTTTTCGCGCCGCACGGGCGAGGGCAACACCGTCAGGCTGAATCCCCGGTTGGTCGGCCGGACGTGCGGCTCAACCGAGTTGCCGGCCTTCAGGAACTGATCGTAGAGACCCCGGGCGGCGAGCAGGTAGCGGTCGACCGGAATGCCAACAAGCTGAGGCAACACCTCGGGCATGCAGGACTCGATCACGCCCTGGTCTTCCTTGAGGATTCTCTCCCCCAGGTTCTTCAGCGACTCGTCCGTGGTCGGCTCCTTGTCGTAGTTGCGGCATCCGTACATGCGGATGAGCGTCTCGTTCTCGTCCCGCGGCGTGAACGTGAACAGCGTTACGTCCTTGTACTTGCCGATGGAGAAGTCGTTGACCACCACCGTCGGGAGGTGGAACCGGCAGAAGACCGTCACGTCAGGGTTTTCGCCCGCCTCCGGCATCGGCGGGAAGAACCAGCCCTTCGGGTTGATCTTGACCTTGACGGTGCATGACACCTCGTACTTGTTCTTGTTCACCTTGTAGTTGTCGCGGAACGGGAAGTCACCGTGACCGAAGGTTTGAGCATGCAAGTACGAGAAGTGCGTGAAGTCGATCAAGTTCTCCAACATCGGCCGAACCGAGCCGCGCCAGACAACCTCGTGGTAGAGCCGGTGGAATTCGGGCATCTCGAATTCCGGAACGGTCACGATCGGGATGCGCTGCGCTTCCAGCGTGTCGCCGAGGAAGACCCAGATGAGACCGTACTTCTCGACCACCGGGTAGGAGTCGATCAGCGCGTTCGCCGGAATCTTGCCGCCGTTGATGATCGACGGCACCGACTTGCAGTGTCCGTCAGACCCGAAGGTGAACTGGTGGTAGGGGCACACCAGTTGCCCGTCGCGGACGCACCCGAGTGACAGGGACGCGCCCATGTGAGGACAGACATCGTTGACAGCGGCGTACTTGCCGTCGCCATCGATGAAAAGAGCGAGGTTCTGCCGCATGACCGTCTTCTTGAGCGCCTTGCCCTTCATTTCGGGGGCCGTCAGCTCTGAGACTTGTGCAACAGCGTACCAGGAGTTCTTCAGCCATTCTTTCATTTTGGTTACTCCGCTAGTAGGGGACGGCTTGTTCAGCCGCCCGCAGTGATGCTTGTCGGGACGGAACTCATTCGAACAGCAAGATTGCTGCCATGAGCGCCATACCGAACAGCGAAACAAGGAAGTACTGGAAGCCGCCGCCTTCTTGACTCTCCTGCCGCACATGCGGAACCAGGATGGAGGCAGCGATGTAGAGGAGCGCACCAGCCGCAATCGCTGTTGCGAAGAAAACGAATGACTCGACCTGGCTTCCGACCAGGTAAGCGACCAGAACTCCGACAAGCGACAACAAGCCGCTCAGGAAGTTGGTCAGCAAAGCCTTCATCTTCGAGAATCCGGAGTGCCGCATTACGGCGTAATCGCCCAGCTCGAGAGGAATCTCGTGCAGGAAGATGGTTACCGTGGCAGCAATTCCGAGCGGAACGCTGACGAGGAACGACGTGCCGATAACGATGCCGTCGAGAAAGTTCTCGATGCCGTCACCGACAGCGACGAGATAGCCCTCGGAGCTTTCCTTGCGGTCGTCGCCCTTTTTGGGTCGGATAAGCAGGTCCAGCGCGTAGAAGCTGACCATGCCTCCCAGAAGGAGGAACGCGGTCCACATTCCGACATGCCCGTGACCGCCGTGGTCGTGATTGTGGACATGAGCACCACCAGTAGTGGCGTGGTCATGCCCGTCGTGATCATGATCGTGATGTTCGTGCCCGGCGGTGACGCCGTGCTCAGTGATCCATACTTGTTCGAGCGTCAGGGCATGCGGCAGGAGATGCAGCACAGCGTTCCCGAGCATGGCACCAGCGGCCAGCGCCAGGAGGATGTGCGACACGCGCTTGTGCAGGTCCTTACCCGAGAAGAAGGTAACCAGACCGATCAGTGAAACGATGCTGACAAGAAGTGCTGCCAACATTGCGTATGCGAGAGCCATGGTAATCCCCATAGGGTGGTGTTGCAAAGCACTGACTTGCCTGAGCCGCAAGACCGACAGCTTGTCGAGTTTGAGGCGACCAACCGAAAGCGCAGGCTTTCAGAGGAGTGGACTTCTTCCGGCTGGTCGCCGATAGAGGGCAAGGTGGTCTGTCAGAGCTTTTGTGGAAAAGGAGAGAATTCCCTTTAGAATTCAAGAGCGCTTTTTATGCTTAGAAACTAAGGAAGCTCACGAGTGATAAGCAAGGTCAATCAGCCTGCCAAGTGGCTGTGCAAAATTATTTGGCAACCAGCCTTCGAGCCAAAACTAGATACCAACAAGGACCGCCTGACAATTCAATTTAATAGGTATTTGATAATGAATCTCGTTCTCAATATGCGTTAGCGAGCATTGCGCTAACGTCACACGATCGAAAGCCAAATCACTCCAAAACACCTTAACCGGTTTACCTTGCTCACTTCCTGGCAACCAAATCGACTAAACTTCATCGACAGTCGACGTTAGATTCGCGACTGCAAAATCACCACGCATTAGCGAGAAAAGTTGCGTGGAGAGCAAGTTAGATGCCTCTGGTGCGGACTAATCAGTTCGAACGGACCGGAATCTCATCTGAATCTCAGATTCACGTTGTATCATCGTGCTTTAGCGATCCCTTGACAAACCCGGGGAACTTCGCTCGCACCAATGAAACGCAAATTTTACAGGGAGGATTGCGGCAGTGGAACTTGATTTAGCAATTCCAGATCTCGTCAAAGGCTGGAGAATGTGGTCGGACCTCCACTATCCCGGTGACTTCGAATCCAGCATTGTAAGGGAGCACCGAACTGACCTCCCCAACTCTACGCTGCTTGAGATCGGCTGCGGCGACGGGAGAGTGATCAAGCGTTTGGCACCGCTCTGTAAAAGCGCCGTAGGCATCGATCTGAATCAAGAAATGATTGCTCACATGCAACTGGAACAATCAAAAGCGATCGAACAGATCACCTTGAGCTCAGACTGCGGGCAACCGCCAATCGTCTCGTTTGAAAACATGAGCGCCACCGATTTGAAATTTTCCGACGACTCCTTCGACATCGCCATAATGCCCTGGTGCCTACATCAAATTGACGATAGACAGAAAGCGCTGAGCGAGGCAAAGCGAGTATTGAAGCCTTCTGGACACCTCTTTGTCTTCGGTCTTCTGCCGGGGGGCGACTACGAAGAAATAGTCAAACTACTGGGGCTGGATCCAGGACCGCAGGTCGATCCAGTGTCGGCTTACGAAAAACCGCTTGCCGAAACGTTCGGCAAATTCCAAGTAGCCGAAAACATTGGACCTGAAGATAAACGACAGCACTTCGGCTTCACCTTCAGATCACTCGAAGAAGCCCTTCGCTGCTGGGACTGGGCGCTCCGCAATTGGCACTCACACAATCCCAGCCAAGCCGATTTAAGCTTCATCTCAACGCAGCTACGTGACAGAGTCGGTGAAAACCGCATCAGCATGGATATTCGCGGCACATTGTATGTTTGCGAAAAAACTGGAGAGGAACAATAACTATGAAGAAAATCGACGTTCACACCCATATTTTGCCGGAGAAACTGCCAACCTGGAAAGAAAAATTCGGGTACGGTGGATTCATCACACTCGACCATCATGCTGACTGTAAGGCTCGTATGCTACGAGATGACGGGAAGTTCTTCCGCGAAATCGAAAGCAACTGCTGGGACCCCACTCAGCGCGCCAAAGAATGCGATAAGCTCGGTGTGACAATGCAGGTGCTTTCCACCGTTCCTGTGATGTTCAGCTACTGGGCACAGCCTCAAGATGCTCTAGATGTGGCGATGTTCCTCAATGACGACCTGGCCGAAAGGGTCAGCAAACACCCGGACCGCTTCATCGGTATCGGAACCATTCCGATGCAGGATCCTGACAGGGCAGTCAAAGAACTCGAGCGTTGCATGAAGGACCTCGGTTTTCGAGGAATACAGATAGGGACTCACGTCAACGACTGGAATCTGAACGAACCAGCTCTTTTCCCAATATTCGAGGCCGCAGATAGGCTCGGCGCAGCTATCTTCGTACACCCATGGGATATGATGGGCGAGGCTAGCATGCAAAAGTATTGGCTTCCCTGGCTAGTAGGAATGCCGGCCGAGACTACCCGGGCCATCTGCTCGCTCATCTTCGGCGGAATATTCGAGCGTTTGCCCCGACTGAAGTTTGCCTTCGCCCACGGTGGCGGTACATTCTCCGCTACGGTTGGACGCATCCAACATGGGTTTGAGGCCAGACCGGATCTCTGCGCAATCGACAATAGGAAGGGTCCAAAAGACTACCTCGGTCACTTCTTCGTCGACTCGCTCACACACGATGCTGACATGCTGCGCCACGCGATTCGACTGTTTGGAGAAAACAAAATCATGCTGGGCACAGACTACCCATTCCCCCTCGGCGAATCAGAACCCGGCATGCTGATTGAATCTATGGCAGACCTCTCGCAATCAACAAAGGACAATTTGCTTTACGCGAATGCGATAGAGTGGCTTGGAATCAACCAGAAGGTCCTCGCGAGCAAGAAGAACTAGCTTCCGCGGAGCTGGTTTTCACCCGGAAGGACCGTACTGACTCCGAAAGCGAACGTGGCGGGTCCCACGTTCGTTTTTCGCGAAATGACCAAAAGCACTTAAGTCCTGACTGGTCGAGAGGTTGGAACTCTGCCAAGGCGACGAAATGACAAAAGGGTATAAAAACCGACCAGGACTTGCCGAGGCGAGCGCAGGAATACCTCCAACCTCTCATTCCTAGACCGGTTTAGAGCATCGAAATGACAAGAAAGGTCTAGAAAACGACTAGAAAATGTCACCCAGGATGGTTGGAGAGAGCGAAGGGAAAACGCGCAACTTCTCTTGCTGTCCCAGACGCTTGCTTAAACGTCGAAATGACCAAAAGTGATAAAAACCTCCGACGGAGGAGAGATGCAGTCCGTGCACCTCTCCTCCGTCGAAAGCCGCCCGGCAGCACGACTACTTCTTCTTACGAACGTTACTCGCAAGAAGGCGGTCGATCGGCTTAGCGCCATTGGCGTGCACCCTGACGATTTCAGCCGCGTCAGCTTCCGTCACGCCACCGTACTGCGTACCATCAGGCGTGACGATCACCGTCGGACCGGTGCTGCACAGGCCCATGCAGCCCTCGGCGCAGACCTCGACCTTGTCCTCGACTTGTTGGGTCTTGAGTTCGAGCTTGATGAGCTTCAAAACCTTATCTGAATCACGTTTGGAGCAACGTTTGCCTTTGGAGCAAACGTGAATCTTCGTTTTCTCTGGCATATAGCACCTTGCTTTTTTTCTAGGAGGAATATGCCGAGCATGTGCACAACGGGCATTCCCGTCGTACTTCATCACTCCCGGCTTCGAGATGCCGAGAACGGTGCGTTCCGCTAAGAAGAACGCACCTCCTCTGGGCACACCATACCTCGTCGACAGGTGTGCCGACATCATCGAGTCGATTTGACTCGAAGCGCCAGGAGCCACGAGCTCCAAACGCTTGCGAACCTCAGGGAGTATCGCCTACGGCGTCCCCCTGCGGCACGACTTTTGAAGCATCGTTAGCGGCGATCACACCGTCAGGCGATGCCATCAGCGGAGCCTGAGACTCCTCTTGCTTATCCACCGCAGGGACGACGACGGGAGACTGAATCACGACCAGAGCCATCGCTCCTGGCTTTGCGTCCCCGTCACTTCCGGAAGTCGTCGCGCACTTGGCGGTCCCCACACAGGTACCCGCACAGGTACCCGCACAGGGTCCTGTGCAGACGTTGACCGAGCCGGTAGAGCCGGCAGCAACAAGCGTCTCGCCTCCGCCAAGTTCGGTCGTCGCCGAGCTCTGCGTGCTAGGCACACAGGACGAACCAGCGGTGTGGCTAGCTGACGGCACATCGACGTAGTCGGAACCTGGCTGTTCCGACAGCTCGTACGAGAACTCGGCGTCGAGCCCGTCATCAAGCCGCGTTCCATAGAAGGTGTTGAACCAGTCACCACAGACGCGCGTGTGTGTTTCGCGCAGCCGTTGCAGGTATCCAGTCCAGTCACGCTTTCGGCTGAGCAGCTTCTCGAGGACAGCCTCGAGCGGAGCTTCCTGCTCCTTGCGGAAAGCATCGAGCGCTCCGTCCCGACCTTGCTCGAAGCGCTTGAGATGCCGCGACAGCGGAATACCTCCCAGGTAGCGACCGGCTTCGACAGACTCGCGGATGAACTGCTCGTCCTCCTCACCTTCCACTTTGTTGCCCACGACATAGGTCTTCTCGGCGATCTCGGCAGAGACGCTGATGAAGTCGCGGTAGACACCGACCGACTTCGCGGTCGGTTCGACGACGAAGACGTTCATATCGTAGGCGAACCAGAGCGAGGTGGCCAGGTTATCGGTACCAGCGGTGGTATCAGCCACGACGAAGTCATCGGCACCGTCGAGCATGTGATGCAGTATGGCCGCCAGGCCGAACAGCTTGGTGTGGTAGCAGGACCCGCCCACGTCGGCAGCCTTGTAGTGCCCAACCGTGAGCAACGCGATGTTGCCATCGATGAGCGCGTAGCGCTTGAGCAGCTCATCATCCGGCTTCACTCGGATGAAGTTGGACTTGCTTGAAGGTGGCGTCGTCGCCAACATGGGCCGTTCGCCGAGGTCGGTCCGAGCACCGCGAAGGTGATCGATCACCTCGTCGAACCGGCTCTCGAGGTGAACCGAATCACCAGTGAGACCAAGAGCCGTCTTGAAGTGGGCGTTGACGTCGGCATCGACGGCAAGAACGAACGGGTAACGCGCGGACAGAGAACGGACAAAACCTGCAGCGGTGGTGGTCTTGCCGGATCCGCCCTTACCAAGGAATGCGATACGCATAGCTTTTCCCTTTCAGTAGGCCCCTACAGAGAGTGGAGCGAAGGAGGTCAACTCTAAGCCGACCGTGGTGCTGGGAATGGAATGAGAACAGGCCCATCGTCATCAGAGCCCGACTCGACACATGAAGACGCAGGACTGAACGCCCCCAGCGACTTCGCCAGGCAGAGAGACTGCTGTAAACCGGACAACTGGTTCATCGACAGATCGACCGTCGACTGGGTGTACCAACCTACACCTGCTCCGAAGGTTTGACGCCTCACGAGCAACCTCGGTTGTCCGCTTCTTGTGCACAAAACAACTTCCAGGCGCTCGTTATCCGAATCGCACGGGAGATGTGAAAGCAGGGTTTCATGGCTGAGCATGGGAAACTCCGAATTGGTGGATGAAAATCCGGAGGTTTCCGGATGAGACTGATGGTTTGTGGTAACTGGGATTCCGACGATTGTTCGGGTTGGACCTTACACATGCAAAAGCTGAGAATGCCTAATGATAGATAGTTTTCGGGTTCGTAATCAAAAATCAGCTCATAGTGACAGAAGAGCGCAATGCCTTCTCTTGCCAGCCCCCTTTAGCAGAGGGGCGCCTAGCTACGCGTTCGCCCCTCACCCTTTTTTCTTTTTGACCACACCCCAGCGAGAACGATTCTCAACAAACGCAAATTACTCGGTTCGCGTACTTGAAAAAGATTGTCATTCACACTCGCGTGCCTAAGTACCGGACGCGCCAGCCGAAGCATACAAAACAAAGCGACCCTCCCGTCAGGAGAGTCGCTTTCGAATTATTCGTATATCTAAAATCAGGCGAGTTTTACTTTGCCATGATCGTCGCAGTGCCCTTCATGCGAATGATGAAGATGTCCATCTACCAGGTAATCAACGTGATCGCCATGGGGAACGGCTTCGTGTCCGCATTCCTTTCCATGAACGTGTCCGTCATCATGACCGGCGCAGTTGTGGCCACCGCTACAATCGAGGCAGTGCTCGTCGACATGATCTCCATGCTGATGATGAAGATGACCATCATGGAGATAGTCGATATGATCGCCATGCGTCACAGCAGTGTGTCCGCATGTGCTCGAATGCTTGTGATCATGTTGATCGTGTGTCTTGCAGTTACTCATTAAATCACTCCGTTTTGGTAATCAAAACCATTATCGTTGTCGCCGCGCCGCGGCTCTTCGATACCTCTTCCTTATAATCCACTGAAATATTCTCGTCAATCCGTGCCACCACAGATGAAGCCTACGGACAACCGTGCACTTTACGCTTCTCAGGCTCCCATGCGCCTTTCCGTGATCATAAAATTGCGCGTTAAAAAGTATCAGGAGACGATAATCGTTTTCATTTCCACGAGACCAGCACAAGGTGCCGTTCAGGAAAGAAGCATGATAATGGTTTCCGTTTCTGACGGCGGTGGCGTGTTTTGGGAATGAGTTTCATTTCGAATTCATACTCCGAACCGACAAGATCTAATGCCCGGGGTCTCAGCAAAGACCGACTTCACCTGAACCACTGGAGGCTCACCAAAACTCGCCCAGGTCCATTTTCCCCAGTCCACGCGCCGATCCAAACCCACTTGATTCGTGCCGAGTCCACCAAGATTGATTCGGTCGAGCTTTGCCGCGTTCGCCCGACTACAAACCCGGTCTTCAGATCCAGAAGCTCACAGATACGGGCGTTGCGAGAATTTTCCGCGAGTTTCCAGTTGCAACGTTGTTGCAACGTTGCCTGAGTACTATCTGTCTTGTGAACTGCAGCAACGGGCAATCAGCACAACCGACGCATTCAGAAAGTTTATTTCGGAGAAGCAAAACAACCACTGGACGAACCTTACTTCCCAAGGTTCGTTCTTTGGCTATTTCGATTTAAATGCCAGAAAGCTCACATCGGTGCAGGTCCAGACAACCTGGCGACCGTTGTATTCCAAGCGCTCCTTGTAAGGCACAAGTGACAGTGTTTCAAACCGCCACCCGCTATACTCCTCACGAAGCATCGATACAACAATTTCCTTAGACATGGGAGTCTCCACCCCGGTCGGGACATCCTCTCCGGTATCACAGGCGGTGACCTTTCTGTCCGTCGAGACGGTAACGCGATTCACGCCACCAGGTCTGGTACCACCGATCATTTGACGAAGCAGTCGACGCACACCTTCCACAGAACCGCTGTGCTCGATTACCGAAATTGCCATGATGGCATCATAGAAAGTCGGATCGATCTCGAGCGCATCCATGTCGGCACAACTACCGACAACACTGTCACTCACCCCCATCTCCTGTGCGTAACCTACGAGTTGCTCGATTGCCGAAGGCAACATGTCGCATGCATAAACTCGACCGCCAAAGCTCCGGATGGCTTGAGCCAGCGCAATGGCATTGCGCCCCACACCACAACCAATGTCCAGCGCGCGCGCATCCTCTATTGCCGACAAAACTTTGGCAATGTTTGCTATCTCCTCGTCTGGCTGAGCCAGCCAACCATCTTTAAACAGCTTATGAGAGGAGTAATAGTTTTCGTGATAGCGAATGGTTTCTTCGCGGGCTTTCTGATTGAGCACCATTATCTTCCGAATCCGAGAATCCAGCATGTCTTACTACTTCGAACCAGGGCATTGGGACAGCATCGGTAAAATGATAGGATGCCCTCGCCGGCAATACCATATCGCTCGATTGAGCAATTTCGGCATATAGCGACGGTGGTACTCTCATCATCTGTCCATGATTGTCGTAAATCTCTTTTTCGACCGTACCCATCGAGTACTCCGGCAGCATCACGACGGGAAGTTTTCTAATTGCGCCGACGCGTTTTAGAGCCGGCTTCAACAGTCCATTAAGCCTGGTGCGGTCATGGCGATCGCCAAGGAAGGATGCCAGCTGCTTTAACGATTCATACAGCGACACCATACCAAGCGCCTCGCGATGCGCCTCCACATACTCTCTGACTCTAGCCTGAAAATCCTCATTGTCCAGCGACCATTCCGTGTGCATGGCATGCTTGAGTATGTTGAAGATCCAGGTTGAAGTAACGCGATGGTTGCCATCTGCAACGCTGTCGAACTCGTTGACAATCACAGGGGCGAACCCACGCTGCGGAATATTGATCACTTCTTCGATCAGTCTCTGCCGCACACAAAGCTCCGTAGCTCTAATCTGGGTGAGTGGCAAGTAACCTACATCCAACCAGGAGCTGGAATACCACCCCGAAGCAACCGGGGCGATCCGACTGAGGTAGGTTACGTAACTGGCGAAAGATTCGAGTTCAAAAAGGAAAGGCAATAGATTGTCCTGATTGAGCCGCCCGCGAGCCTGGTTCATAACCCTGCTCACAACGGCGATCGCAAATTTCGAGTACACGGGAAGCGCGGTATCCGTCCACGCCCTATGGACCAACTTCAAACACGCCAGCTCCGGATTAGCACCGCCGATAGTGGCCGCGCAGTCGGCATACAGACGTTCGAGAAAACTGCGTTGCGCCTGTGCCTGGAGCACTGGATCGCCAACGTCGGACATAGCATCATAGTCGGCTGTCACGAACTGAAGCCGAGGAATTGCTACATCTTTCCAAGGCCAATACGGATCTTCGTCAACAACTTGCTTCTTCAAAAAGTTCTCGAAACCTGTACTCGAGGGAGCACCCTTCGTATACTGAAACAGATCAAGAAATTGTTCATACGCCAGTGATCCACGATAGCGAAAACTGGAACTTTTCCCAATTGGAGCCAGTACTGTATGACCCGGGAAAAGCGACATAACGCGCGGAAATTCGCCGGAATACTCGAGTGCCGCCGACACGCGTCTAGAATAAAAGTGATCCCAGCTTCTGACAAGATAGCGAGGCACATCCGACGTGCCCAATGGCGAATCCAGCCAGTCGTACCGCTCGAGCGTGGCCCAGCCTTCACCACCAGCACTCACCATCTCTAGTGACTTCTGCCTCATATAAGCAGACAGATCTGGGTCTCGAAATTTATGTACGAGACGTCTTCCTACAGACTGGAAGCCGTATGCGGCAAGATTAGTCGAAACGACATTTGTCATTGAGCAATAAATACCCGAAAAAAAATACTGTGCTAAATCACACGCTAGTAATTATCTTTTATAACCTTTGAAATTGTACAGGGAACATGTTTTTAGGTTTGTTATAATGACCATATTCTGATACCAAATGTAAAACTAAGTAGCCTCCTGTTTTCATGACTTACTCACGAAAAACCAGAGCTCAAAGAGCTGTTTTGACTGCCTTGAAAGATGTCGGCAGTGCCACTCCTATGGAGCTTTTCGACAAGATCAACTCGATTGGAAGCGCTCGTCACATCGGACTGACAAGCGTATATCGTGCATTGAACACTCTCGTCGAAAATGGAGAGCTGAAGCGAGAAAGACTTAATGAGACCACTGCTCGCTATGGTTTCAATGACGACACCACTACACACAGCCATCACCTCGTATGCGTAAAGTGCAATGAGAGGCAACCGCTGGCTGAATGCCCGTTTGACTCGAAGGAATTGTTAGTCGAGCAACGGTTCACGCCGCTTTATCACAACTTTCAAATCTTTGGACTCTGCTTTTCCTGCGAGCCTGCAAGAGAACCAATCCAGGCCTGAAGCATTACTAAAGAACACCGGTCCAAATGGATCGGTGTTCTAAACCTTTTGCTGTGCGCGTTTCGATTTACTTCGCCGCACCGTACAATTCGTTGGCAATTAGACCAATAATGTTGCCGGTAAGATTCGCGGGATAGCCATATACCTTTATGACGCTACCAGTCTCGCCCGGCAGGGGGTTCTTCGAGATTGCATCTTGTGCGATCCACTGCATACCAAGCAGATCATGAAATTTGTGTTTTCCACCACATTCACTTTTCTCGTATTGATACAACGGAAGAATGCTGTGAAACACAAATCCTTGAGATTGAAGAAACTCAGCAATATTCACAGCCGACGGGTGATTGGCTTTTATATTTGCCTTAATGAAGCGCTTGCCCGGACTGGTTTTGATTCGCTCTAATTCGGCAGTCAATTCATTCTTGCGCTCATCGAGGTCGAAACCTGAATCAAAGTCCATGTACGTATGGGCATAGTCCGGCTTGAAGTCAACGTGAAAGCGACTTTCAGAGCATGTTTCCGACTTAATCTCTTCATTGATGCGATAGTCGAGATGATCGCTGTACTGCTTCAAAATGTCACGACCGAGATCTACATATCGTTGAGGCAAGAAAACAAATCGCGCCTTCACAAGTTCAGTCGCAATCTGTTTTTCCCCAATAGATGCCTTGCCGACAACTTGCCTGGATTGACAAGCTATCAGATCCACAATTTCATCATCCGACAGATTGTCCAGTCGACCAATTCGCCCACGCAAATTCTCTAGCTCCCGCACCAACCGACCTTGCAGTTGACCGGCCCAAACGACCGATTCAGGGTGATCCGGGAAGAACACATGCGGATAATGACTGTAACCAAATCCCAGGAACCGCTTGTAACCGTGCTTGATGTGCGCCGTCTGCGAAGCAAGATTGTGCGTAACCAATTCAGTCACATTGGACACGAAGAAAGCGTTATCGATAACGCGCTTCGCGCCTTCCACCAGCGCACTGCCGATGCCGAATCCACGGTAGCGCCGATCGACAGCCATACAGTTGAACTCGACTGCATATTCATGGAGAGCGTCTCCGATTATGCCACCAAGAACGACACCTTCCAACTCGGCAATAAAAAGCCGCCGATAGGGACTCTCCACTGTCTCGACGATACCGTCCGCCGTATACAGCGAAGGGTCAGGATAGGCTTCGTATCCCGGCGACTGAACGCCTTTCGGACCGAGTGCCGCTTCAAACATAGCGGCTACTTTGACCGCTTTGTCGCGCGTCACTTCAGTCAACTCGACCACGGAAAGTAACGAGCGGACTTTCTCTTTCGTTATCTCTGTTCTAGCAACCGTCGTAGTCATCTTTCTCCCTCTATGTTGCAGTCTTTAGCAGGCGCCGACGGCGCTGGGAAACAACGCTTTCACGCGCGTCGCGCAATTGAGCCCGGCTATACCCGTGACGTTGCCACCACCATAGGTACCGGCACCGCACAAAAGCAAATTCTCGATATGACTGCCGTAAGGCTCCACACCTGGCAGATTACGCTTCTCGAAGAAGTACTCGGAGTTCATCGGCAAGTGCCAACACATTGCGGTCGACACGCCAAAGTCCGTTTGCAAATCCCCGGGAGCAACAATGTAGGAATCTTCGATTACCTCGTCGATATCAGGAGAATGTGGTTTGAGATTCGCTACAACGGCTTCCAGAATCTTGACTTTGTTTTTCTCATTCCAGGGTTCACTACCATTGAGCACCGGTAAACAGTGAATGTCGATATTCATGTGGTGCTGACCAGGCGGCGCTACCGTATCATCGGTAACTGTGGGAAATGCCATGGTCATCATCAGCCGCGACGGCATCTCGCCACACTCCACTGACTTAGCATCCGCAACAACATTTGCTACTGGTGGCGCTACCACTATTATCCCGGCATAGTTATGAGAAAGAGCATCCAGCGCAGTGAAAGCCGGCAGGCGCTTCAGTTTGAGATGAACCTTGCCCGCAGAAACATTCGTAACCGGTCGTTCGAGATGAGACTTGATCTCCGAAGGAATCTCTTCTGCCGATAAGAGGCGCGATAGTGTCGTCACCGGGTCCAGACCGGAGACAACAACGTCGAAAGCCAAATTCTTGCCGTCTACCAGCTTCACTCCGACAGCCCTTCCGCGTTCAACCACTATGCTTTCGACCGGAGTCGATAGATAGATTTTGGCTCCATGCGCCTCTGCGCAGCGTGCCAATGAAGCACTGACCATACCCATCCCGCCACGCACTTGCCCCCACGCACCGTGGACACCGCACGTTTCCGCTGTGCCGTGGTGGATGCAGCCATACACGCTGCCGGGGTTGGAGGCAAAGCCTGGGGTACAAGTTGCCGCAGCGGCTTTCAGATAAGGGTTAGAACAATACGTATCGAAAACATCAAAAAGACTATGGGAGAAGATTCGCTCGGCTATTGCCGACAAGCCGTTGTCGGAAAGAAGTTTGATCACCTCTGCTTGCGTGGTGGACGTCTCGAAATAAAGCGGACTTACAAGCGCTGCCGCCTTTCCCATGTCGCCCCAGAAGCGCTTCCAACCATCCAGGTCCTCATCGGTGAGATCACCGGCGCTAATCTTACCTTCCGAGCCATCACGAGGAGTAAAGACGAAATTACTGTCGGGAAGAAGGACAATCTCAGCGGGATCGGTCAAGTAAGGCTCCAATCCGAAACTATCAAGACGCAAGTCTTCGATAATACGTCGACGGAACATACCAAAATAAGTAGCCGCTACAGAAACAGTGTGCCCCGGAAAGATCTCTTCGTTGACACAAAGTCCGCCGACTCTGTCCCGTCGCTCGAAGACCGAGACTTCGAAACCCTCTTTCGCGAGATACGAAGCCAACGTCAGTCCGTTATGACCACCACCAATGATACCGACTCTCATCTGTTTATCCCTCGAACAAATTCTCGTTGAGCACATCCACAAAGGTGTCTATCTCTGCTTCAGTGTTGTAGATCTGCAAACTGACACGAACGTACTGATCTTCAGAGTTAGCCTTACTCACGCAGTGATCGCCGGTTCTAACCAGAATGTCTTCGCTGTCCAGCAAGAATCCAAGATCCGACACCGATATCTCCTCCACACGGAAGGAGATGATGCCATAACCACCAGGACAACCACATCGACCCGGTCCCGGACCGAACTCGATGCCGGGAAGATCCTTCAGCTTGTCGTAGAGATATCGGGTAAGCCCGGAGAGATGTGATGCAATGCGCTCCACACCTGTATCCAGAATGAATTGAGCCGCCGGAGCCATTGAAAGTATCGAAGCAATATTTGGAGTCCCAGCCTCCAGAAGCTCTCTGAGCTCACCTGTCTGCCATGGAGTGGATTCGAGATTAATGCCCATTCCGCCGACTTTAACAGGAGCGATCTCCTTCTGCCGACGCTCGTTGACCCACAGAACACCAGTACCGTTGCCGGCGAACATTTTGTGTCCGGAGAAGGAAAGGAAGTCCACATCCAACGCCTTCGTATCGACAGGAATGTGCCCCACACTCTGACTGGCGTCAAGGGAGATGGCAACGTCTGGACCAACTATTTCTCGAATGTCTTTTACTTCCATGTCCATTCCATAGACATGGTGAATGTGTGACATGGCTATCAGCCTGGTTCTTCCAGATACGCCTTCGCGGATCGTTCGAAGATCATAGTCGCCGACATCATGTATCTCAAAAGGAACTATCTCTATTGACTTGCCCAAGCCCCGCAGTATGCGCTGCAGGTTGAGCCAGGGCAATACTGCGGACTTATGATCCTGAAAGCAAACCATGACCTGATCGCCATCGCCGAGATTGTTCAACCCCCAGGCGAGCGCGACAGTATTCAGGCTCTCGGTGGCACCACTCGTAAACACCAGATCTTCCGGTCTGGCATTGATCAACTCTGCAACCTTACGTCTGCTGTTCTCAATGCCGAGCGCCGCTTGCGAAGACAGCCTGTAGGACGACCTACCGGCATTACTACAGTTAACACCGTAGTAATCTTGAATCGATTCGACGACAGAAGCAGGCTTCTGTGTGGTCGACGCGTTGTCAAAAAACAGGTAACTCGATCGTTTTTGAAAAATCGGAAATAGAGCCCGGACGGCCGTAACATCAATACGCTCAGTTTCGGTCGGCACCGCGCAAACCAGCAAAGGTGCCACTACAGCTGATGTCATAGACTATTGCCTATCCTCCATCCGAGCTCAATAACCGTGATCAAAAAACTAACGAGTAGCGCCGGCCAATTCGCGCGCTTTCTTTGCCGACTTTTCAGTAGGCATGGAAGCGTCGCGCCAGGCAACAAATCCGCCTACCAGGCTTGCACAATCAACGCCCTTCTCAGAGTAGAAGGCCGCAAATCGCTTCGATTGATCGCCTGTTGGGCAGACGAAGAGAACTTTCTGTCCGTTGGAGAACGGCACTCCAGCGTCAGTAATTTCATCGAGCGCGTCAGTCGGAATATTTATAGAACCAGGGATACGCGATGCTTTGAACGCCAACGCACCACGCATATCGACTACCACTAATGGTTCTTTCGATTCGATCCAACGAAGCGCTTCTGCGCCCGTTACCTGAGGGGCCTTTTCCTGGCGCTCGGGAGAAACCTTGCGAATCGAATCTTCCTTCTCAGCAAGAGCGAACAGTGACGGTCTTGCCTTTTGCAGGTACGAGAGATACCACTCGACACGATCGCAAACAATAAATGCTGCTTTCTTACGCTCGGTCAGTTGAGCATCGATCTTACTGAGATACTTGAGCGCGGCCGCAAGGCTTCCACCGCCCGTAGGGCCAGCCAGAATTCCACACTTACGGATCATCAAAAGCATCGCGTCAAGCGATTCGTCCGTATCGACAACGATGATATCGTCGTAGAAATCTTTTCTGAACAGACCGACCTCATACATTTCATCCTGATTACGAATTCCCGGCAACAGGTGACCTTTAGCAGCGATGACGCCGATATTCTTCATATCCGGATTTTTCTCTTTCAGCAGAGTTCCGGCACCACGGGTGGAGCCAGTCGTGCCCAATCCGCCGATAAAATAGTCGATGGCACCGATGTCGTTGAAGATTTCTGTTCCAGTCGTATTGTAGTGAGCATGAATGTTCTTCTCATTAGTGTACTGAGAAGTATGGAAATACTTTCCTGGCTCTCTCGCCATCTGCTGCTCGATAAAGGTAATCGGATCATTAGGGTCGGTGGGATCCGGACATTCTGACAAGCCCGGCAGTTCATCTAGCTGAGCGCCGAGAAGTTGGAGAATCTGCTTGACCTCTCTAACCTTGATTCTGTTGGTAACGATCTTGAATTCGACACCATTGATCGAGCAGATAAGCTGCATCGCCTTTGCCATATTGCCGCTCGACGACTCGATTACGGTCTTTCCTTCGCGAGCGATTTGCTCGATGTCTTCACTGAGAACGTTCCATCCACTCTTGTCTTTGACAGAACCGAACGGATTGAGTAACTCAAGTTTCGCGTACAGATCGATGTTTTTCAGACCGTGAAGTTCGGGACTGATTTCGAAAAGCGGGGTGTTTCCAATGAGCTCTGTAATGTGTCTGACTAACATAGCGCCTCCGTATGTTTTTGCGATCAACTATTGAAACTGTCGGGATCAGTAAAACCTGCGAATCGGCTTACAGGATCGAGAACTGCTCGTCGAGCACCCACTCAAACCTGTTATTGCGTTGTTTCACCGCTACTTTTCGGGCGATTGGTTCCATCATGGAGTTGGTTGCACTGAAGTCCATGAAGTAACCGGATGTATTGACAAAAACAACGAGATCACCGGGCTCTGGAAGCTGCGCCAGGAAAGTCTTATGGCGATATACCAAATCACTTTCCAAACACAGATTGCCGGCAAAATACACACCGAAGTTGCCCGGCGCGGAATCGGATGGATTCTGATTCAGCACAATCGGGTCAACAAAAATTTCCTGGTCGAGGAAGGTAACGTCCTGCCTCTTCATATTGAGATTGACGAGTTGGTCTCCAGTGCTCGATGGACGCAAGTTGTTGACCGAAGCAACTGTGATACCAGTCTGCGTTACGAGCGATCGGCCCGGCTCGACCCAGAGTTCAATCATGTTGTCGCGAAGCAGCGAAGCTGCCGTCTTATCAGCCAGGTTGGGAAATTGGTGGGACAGAATTTCATCGAGAAAATCCGGACCAGACTTGTCATCGTAATAGTTGTAGCTATTGAAGTTGCCGCGCAACTTGCCCTTCTCAGCGAACATGCCGAATGAATTACCTTGCCAGGTCATAGACTGGCCGGTGCCCAGAACCGATTCCTTCAATTCGCTGGTGTACTCATTCCACTCATCTTCACTCTCGAGATAGTTGACCTTAAAACCGCCACCAATGCAGAGAACTCGCGGCTCGAAACCTCGAGCGAGCGCTTCCTCGTAAAGCTCGATGCAGTTTTCAATGGCGACAGCTCGTTCTGTAATGCTCACAGTGTCGAGATGGAAGGAGAAGCCCATGAAATCCAGCTGATCCTCAGCATCTTCGATGATGTCGAAGGCCTGCGGCAATTCACCAACAGTGATACCAAAGCGGCTGCCCTTATTCAAAAATCTAGAGTGATCGGCATGAAATCCGGATAGCCGAACCAGAATCTTGGTTGGTTTCTTCAAAGAGAGGAACTGTCTCAGATCAAGAACTTGACGAAGCTCCCAGAGACTGTCGATGCTAATCGTTATGCCGTGTTGCAAGGCGAGTGTCAGAAATTCGCGATTCTTCGGACCGGTCGCTTCAATGCGATCACCGACGAAGCCCGACGAGAGTCCGTGCCGGAGCTCATTGAGCGACGACACATCCAGACTTGCGTTCTCATGAGCGAGCTGCCGTACCAGAGAATCGGAAGAGTTCGTCTTATGTGCGAAGAATACACGACCACGCAATCCATGCCTTTGAAAAACGCCATTGAATTCTTCGACATTGTCACGCACTAACTCTGGAAAGAGCAGATTGAGCGGGCTGCCGAGTGCACGCACGAGCTCTTGCAGCCTAGCTGGATCGGCGAGGTACTGCCGAATGACAGCGTGCACCTTAGGAGTCAAGCGCAACGCCTGGTTGGCGGTCCTGGCTTGGTTAGCTGTAGCGTCTTTATCGATACTCGTTACCATTTATCTCTTCCTTGTCGGTTCGGGAATGGAGATTCAAGCCCCGTATTTCAACGGTTCTTTGAGCTCATACGATGTTGGATGCATATCCAATCGGAAAGGTATCATGAAAATGATTGCTATTCGCAAGAAGCGAATCGCGTTTTTCATAAAGATTGTCACATAAGGTTGTCATATCAAACAAACCCTCAGCAGTTGCCGCGTTAACCGATATCAGGAGGAAGATAAAGGTTTAGAAACCTTGTTACAACTAGGCTGCTCTAAATGAGAATGGTCAGAAAGTTCTAACTTGCCGGTCGCCCAATCAATCGCCACATGGAGTCCGGTGAGAATGGCTTGAATCCGCTCCAGCGAGCGGTTGTCGGAGATGCGCTCAGCCCGAAGCCTGGCAACGAGCAGTTTGACAATCAAGTTGTTGAGTGCTCGAATTCGGCAATCGTAGACAGCGAAGCTGAGCGACAAGATGACGTGCCGGGCATCGGCACTGGCATTGTTGATGCGCGTCAATCGTTTGATACTGGGCTCCGGAAAGCCCTTCAACCAACGGTAGAACCGTTCTGCCACAAATCCACGATCTGGAACCATATCAAATCCGGCCAGAAGCACACACAGCCCCGACCGCTCCATATTCGCAATTAATTCTCAACAACTAGATAGTACTAAATGATAACGGATTTCGCAATACGCTTCCGGGTAAAAACATCATTCTTCAGCGAAACAGCCGTCAGGCTGGACTCTGGTGAATTGTTATATAGATTTGCAATTGATTCTCATTTGCACACCTGTTCTCGGATATGCAAAGACGCCACTCTGTGGCGTTCTCAGACCCAGGCAATTTGCGAATGGTCAGAACTGCGCCAGGTTGTACTTTCGCAAACTCATCCCTTTTGCGAGTAACAACAGAGAAAAACCCCAAAAACCTGTAAGCCTCGGCTCGCTATCAAGGAGCAGAAGCGGCACAGGAGCGATGACTCATCCCACTACAACTCGTTTTCCAACACGTCGAGCGCTTTATCGCACTGATCAAGCGACTGGCTGATAAGCTTTCTCGCTCGTTGAATGGCTGATGCGACACTCCTGTCTTTGTCATGGACCAAGGAACGAGTGGCACTATCAATGACTCGACGCCCCTCATCGACGAAGGTCATAGAATTCTCGAGCATCTGCAACAGTTGCGTGACCGTGGTTGTGTCCAGATTCGCTTTGCAGTCCTTGCAAAAACCAAAGATATCGAACCGGCTCTCTTGATAGACATAGCCCTTGCGCTCAGCCACTGATTGCCCGAAGCCGCTGAGAAGATCGTCATGGAACTCGATCGTCAACCCGCACTTAGTGCAGATGAGGTGGTCATGATGCTCCTCACCGCTGACCGCTTCCCAGAGCTGTCCTCTGGCACTCATGATACTTCGAATCTCACCCTGCTCAGAGAGCCGCTCCAGCGCTCTATAGATGGTCGAAAGGCTCACCTCCCCGCCCTGCTCGATAATACGATCTCGCAGCTCCTGGGCGCTAATATGCTGCCCCTGGGGGAGGGAAGCGAAGATATCCAGGAGAAGTTCTCTGGGTCTGGTTCTGCTTTTGACCATCAGCCTTGGCGGCACATTGCATTGAGGGAAACGCAACCAACACCTTGGCAGGATGGCAACGTAGTTCTATATATGTTATCTCAACAAGCGTCCTAGTGAGCAATTACTGGATACACATCTTGCGCGCGTGTACGCCAGTATTCAAGCCGCTGCTCGCATCCGGAGACGCCGCCGAACAGTTCATAGAGCAATTGATAACTTGTCAATTCTCCCAGATCTCGCAGGCAAAACTGCTTTAGAACCAGGTCCTCGGCTTCCGTCACCTGACCTGCCTTAATAAGCTTCCTGCCGTTGTCCAGCAGCAAGCTCTTTTCATCGACACTCAGAATCGGCAATCTTTCCAAACTATTGACTGGCAACGATTCCTGTGAGATCAGATTTTGCAATCTATCGTTGTGATAGCAATCAAGCATCAGATGAATTCTGGGCTCCGAGCCAAAATTGGAAGCACTATGAATTGCTTCTTTAGGATTGAGCTTCCACAAATAGCCACGCGAGAGATGGATCCGACAACCAGGCATGACGATATGGGCACGTGCGTTAGTCACAATCGGCACATGGAGCCGATATCGCTCTACATTTTCCAGGTAAACATAGTCACGATGCTCATGCAAATAGGTCCCGGGCTGCAACTTCAGCAGTCGAGAAGCCATTATATTGAAGCCAAAGCCATCGAGAAGCCGCTTCAGGACCGGCAAGCGTTCCGTGAGCGGAGTGGGTTTCGGCGCGCTGCAGTCCTTCCAGGAGAAGTTATCCTCTTTGCCGTCAGGGCTGAGCAAAACCGCAACCATCAAGCCCGGGGAAGCATACTCCGAGTAGGGCTCATGCCACTGGACATCCGACGCCAGCACTTCACGCTGAAGCGCATCAAGAATAAAGCCGTCTATCTCGCCCAACTTTGACACGAACGTCAGGTGCTGCTCGAACGACGCCGCATTGTTTTTGCTCTCGAGCGATTGCATTTTCCCACCTCGCTTCCTGGACTCGAGAATTATGGATCGCCCGGCGTCGAATAATCAAAGGATTTGCAAACCGTTCTCAACAATTCTTCCAACTTACAAAGAAGTATGTTCAATCCTGTATAAAACCAGACAGTGCCCAAATTAGGGGGATAAAACGGGTATCGATACTCTAATGGTGGTCAGAGGTTTTTCCCCTGAAAAAACGGTTGCATCCATTCCAAATTTTTGGCCCGGTGCTGGCGATTCTGCTGATCGCCCATTGCCCCTCGAATGCAACAAGCCCGGAAAAAACAAAAACCTGGCGATATGTAGCAAGAACGGCTCGTGTTGCCCTATCCAAGAAAGACTACAAGAAGGCGATCGCAGGCTATCAGAATGCAATTACGATGCTGGTGCGCAGCGAACCCCAATCCGAAAAGGTTCTCAATCTAAAATTGATGCTCGTCGAAGTCTACAGACAACAAGGCAACCTGGTCAGTGCAGCCCAGTTGTTAGACCAGGTCGAACTTTCCATCCACAACGACGGCTTCGACCCGCTGCTACCGGCACGCTATTGGCAGAGACGTGCCGATGTAGACTTCACCGGTAGCGCCAACTCCAAAGCCATTTCGGAACTGCAGAACTCCTATCGGGTCCTGGAAAAGTACTTCTCGCCCGACTCGCCAATGATGGCGAAATCTTACATATGCCTTCTTGGGCTCGCCTGCAATACAAAACAGTATCCGTCCGTCATGGATGCGCTCTTGAAGCTCAAGCAGACCAGCGAGAAGACCAGGAAAGGCGTCGGACTGGACCTGTTCAGGGGCGCGTGTGGAAGAGGCTCAGAATCAATCCACGCCCTCACCGGACAGTTGATAAAAGATGGAAATACCGCACAGGCGGCTCGCGTCCTGAAGCAATTTTCCGAGACTTGTCCGACCGTCGTTTTTCCGGCCAGCCTCTGGCTATTCTTCCTGGATCAAACAATGAATAAAGGCAAAATCGGCGAAGCCTGCATGGCAATTCCCAGTATCAACAAGCTGTTTGACGAATCGAAAAGCATGCAGCGCGATCTGGAGACGTTACGCATTGAAGTCGATTGCAGGATAGCACTACAGACACTTTATGGCAGACTGGGCAATCACAACCAAGACGTCGAGGCCCAATGGCAACGAATTGGCGAGATCGAAGAGATAATTGGACATGACGCCAACGGAGAGGACCGTTATAGAGGCTACCAAGCCTGCAGCATCTTTTTTGCCAAAGAAGTGAAGGATGGAAAAATCTCAGACAAGGGTTTAGCGGCGCTACAGTCCATGAACGACTATACGACTTTCCCTCTGCAGAAGTGTATTTCGCCTGCGGTGGACGAAGACTTCAAGGCCTTTCACGTCAATGCTCGTGTGGAACTGTGCCATTTCTTGCTGCTCAGGAATGAACCGCAAAAAGCGCGAACAGTACTAGACTCCCTCAACCACCAGGCTTTGATTGATGTCAATGCAAAAGACAAACTGACTTCATATCGACTCGGCAGGCTGGTTATATGGATGGCGCAAGAATTCGTCAAACAAAAGGATTTGCCTAGTGCGCACAAGGCAGCGCTTGAAGCGAATAAACTGATCGAGTCTGCCCGACCATCTCCCGACAAGGACAGAGACCTGGTCGTTGTAAATCGATTGCTGAATTCCATTACATCACAACTGAAAGAACGCAACCCGTGAAAATCAGGCACCGCATCCTAATCCTAATCGCTCTACCATCAGTCGCACTGCTGGTCACAGTCGGACTGCTTATCTATTCGCTCGCGAGAGTCGACAGTCGTGCAGAGCAAGAGGTCGTGGCCAAACAGGTGGTGGCGTATACGGAAGACATGACAGGAGCGATTGGCCGGCAGATGCTGACCATGGCGAAATCGAACTTGTATGTCCGAGAGCCAGACGCTATGACGCAGCGGGCGCATGTTCTCAACGACACAAGACAACTGAAAGAGCTTCTCAAAGACAATCCTGACATGCTCAAGATAGTCAACCGAATCGAGGTGACCTGCATGCGGCTGTTCGATCAGGGAGACGAGCTGTCTGAGGCTTGTCATTTCGATCGACAAAAGATCTATTTGGCTGATTTTCTGAGCCGCACAGAGCTTCTTCAATCGATGGAAGTGAATTACGATCAGGCCGAACAAGACATTCGCATGATTGCCGAAAAGTACGTTCCGATTGCCAGAGAGTTTCAGCCGGAAGCGCTGGCAGAGCGTGCGTTCCTCCGGGGCTTTATCCTGGTCGCCGTCATCGTTGCACTTTCAATAATCGGAATTACGCTTGTAATGCTTCACCGAAGCACACTCAACCGATTGCAGATCCTGATCAACAACATTCGCAATTTTTCCAAAGGCGAGAAGATGGAAGTAGTCTCAGGAGAAGACGAGTTAGCCGAGTTGGACAGAGCTTTTCGAGAGATGTCCGACGAGAAGAATCGTCTCGACGACATTCGAAAAGCAATGCGATCGATGGTCAATCACGACATTCGCTCTCCGCTCACGGCGATAAATCTCCGATTGGATCTGATGATCTCAAAATACGAGAAAACACTTGATCCGGAAGTGTTGCTCCAGATCAAGCGCGTATACTCTGAAGCACAGCGGCTCATGCGGCTTTCCTCTACACTTTTGGATGTCGAAAAATTGGAAGACGGAAAAGTCGAACTTGAAAAACAGATTGTCAGCGCTGAGAGCATTGTCCTGATTTCCGAAACATCGATCGAAGCAATGGCAGAGCACAAGTCGATCTCGATTAACAATGAAGTCTCCAAAGACTTCTTCATTCTCTGCGACTTTGATCGCACAGTCCAAGTTTTTGTCAATTTTCTCTCCAACGCCCTCAAGTATTCTCCGGTCAACTCCATCGTGGATATCAAAGCTGAGCAAACTTCCCGCGGAACAGTCAGGTTCTCCATACTAGACCACGGGCCCGGGGTGCCGGAGCACATCGCGGGCAGATTGTTCTCCAAGTTTCAGCAGTTACGCCAGCCTCTCGAGATAAAGCAAGAGGGAAGCGGTCTTGGCCTGTACATATGCAAAATGTTGGTTGAAGCACAGGACGGAAGCGTGGGTTACAGCTCCAGACAAGAGGGTGGCAGCTGCTTCTGGTTTGAGATTCCGGAAGCAAAAGAAACTTAGTGAAAAGATCTGTCCAAAACCTGCCCGATCACGCATATACACCTTGACAAGTTCTGGCGGGGTGGTTGCAACAGCAATGGGAACAGCGTTAGATAGGTCTATGCCCAACTCGTACGAAGCAACATTGCTTTCTACACGAGATCAACTGATTAGCGGTCTATACACAAGCTGGGAAGGACTAAAGATCGGTGTTCGAGCAACGGTTTACAACGAGCAAAATCTAGATCTCCCCCAGCTGCAACTGGTTGAGAAAACCGGCAAATGGGGCTCCGATCATCACCTCGAAATCAAATCAGAAGGGCGAGAACGAGATTACATGCTGCATTTGCCTCCGTCTTATGATGGCTCTAAACCGATGCCACTAGTGGTAGTGCTTCACGGTTTCGGTCAAGATGGCGCCAAAATTTCGAATCTTAGCAAAATGTCTGAGACTGCTGACCGCGAGGGATTCATCGTGGCGTATCCCAATGCGACAAAATGGTTCGGCACACAGCGGCTTCAGGCTTGGGATATCGACAACGGAGTGGCTCCTCCAGGGACAGAGTCCAACGATGTCGGCTTCATAAAGGACCTGGTGTCTACACTGAGGAGCAACCTGAAGATTGATGACAGCCGGGTTTTCGCAGCTGGCTACTCGAATGGTGGCATGCTCGCTTACAAATTAGCGGGCGAGATGTCTGAAACATTCTCGGCAATTGCAGTCGTGAGTAGCGGCTCTAGCGGCCGAGAAGCAATACCGGCTAATCCTGTCTCCGTGCTATCAATCCACGGCACCAACGATGCCGTCGTTCCCCTGGGTGGGCTGTCGGAAGGCTATACCATCGAATCTCTCGGTGTTCCTCATGTTCAATCTCAACGAGAGTCCTTCGAAACCTGGTCCAAAAGAGCAGGAATCAAAGAGCCACCAACATTCGACCAGAATGCGTCACTAATGAAGGCTCGCTCTGTCAACCGGGACACCGGTGCCGAAATTGTGACCTATATCGTTCGACGCGGTGGACATGAATGGCCCGGCAGCGATCGTGCAATCAAGCGAGATTCGAAGAGTCCTGAGGCAAAGTTTCCTGCCAGCCAAAAGATCTGGGATTTCTTCAAGAGTCATCCAAAAACAAAGCGACCATCTCCTCCCAGTCCAACGCTCCCCAGTTGAACACTTGCCAAGATTCGCTATCCATGCGACAGATCGAAGATATAGATATTGGATATTTCTTGAATCGATATCTGTTTACGTCAAAGAATTCTTAATAAGAACTAGCGCGAACCCCTTGTTATCTCGATAGGCTTGTTGCAACTACTGCGAGGGCGGGGATTTGACCTCCTTCAAAACATGAGTCTGTGTAGCGCGTTCCATAACGCACGGTTGCGAAGTGGAAAAAGCTCTCACATACATTTGTCGCCTCAGCCCTGTGTAGTTGACTAAGTTCTACTCGCTTGCTTCTCGTCATTCATCAGGAAATCCGACACACTCACCCTCAGCACCTGCATCTCCTGCCCTCCCCACAGCTCCAGTTCTGGCGCAGGATGGTGACCGTGTTGACGATTTCTTCGTGAATGTTGATCAGTCAAGGTGTCCATTTGACATAGGGAATACTATGCCTCAAAAACCGAATCAGGCGAACCGGAGCGGAATGTACCTGTGGATTGCGTTGGGCTTGAGCGTGTTAATCGCGCTCGTGACGGCCCCTCTGCTGTTCAAGGACAAGGTACCGGCCGCCTCAGGCTCCGCCGTTCCGAACACCCCCATGATTACTCAGTCCATCAACCAACTCACCTCTGCGGACTCGTCCAGCATGAGGATGAACGCGGCTCGATGGCTGTCCACGCAGTTCGAGAACAACCCTGGAACTGTAATCCGCTCGCTCGGCGAATCTCTCGCCAACGACCCGGACCCGGTAGTCCGCGCGCAAGCGGCAACTTCGCTCGGACAGGTGGCGAAGCAGGCTCGCGGCAAGTCCAACGGCGAAGACCACGCCACACGAATAATCGCCACCTTGACGACGCAGTATCATCAAGAGGCGAGCGACACAGTCCGGCGCTGCATCATCGCTGCAGCAGCGGAGGTGGACAGCCCAGAAGCAGGAGCGCTACTGGAAGAGGCAATCCACGATCCTGACCCGGCGGTGAAAGAGGAAGCTCTTCGCGCCAAGGTCGAACGAGAACGGCGCGCGCAGCTCAAAAAGATGGGCTGACGCGTTCCTGTCGAGACGAGACTTTGTTGCAGATCTGCGGCGACTACGCCCGAGATAATTACTAGCGGATCAGACAACAATCCAGAGGTAACAAAGATGACCTGTAACTCCTGCCAAACCATTCCGCTGCCGGCACACGCTCGTCCCGGTACTTGCACCAGCTGCAACACCAAGACCACGAGCACCGCCATCACGCTGTGCCCTACTTGCAGCAAGAACCAGTCGCGTTGCAACCGCTGCGGACGGAGTATCAGCTCCAACCCGCTGCTTCAAAACGGCTGCGACAAGGACAGTTGCGCGTGCATGTTCTAATTCGATAGTGCCGGCAGTCTGGGCTGGCATTACAGAGTTTCTTCCAGCTGGTGAATGATCGAGGACGCAACGTGAGGAATCAAATTACCCAACCTCTGTCGCCTGGGTTATAGCAATCCCCTTGCGCCTCTTCATTCACGATCGGGCAAATCCGCCTGCTAAACAAGCAGCGGCATTTGCCCGATCGTGCTTTCAACACTCGTCCGACATGCCCTAGTAGACACGCGTCACCACCGTAAATCGTAGCAGTCTCGACTGTCAGACCAGGAATTGCCAGTTGAAGCTGTTTTTCCACTGACGGTGCCAGACAAAAACCATCGAGGTTGAGCCGCCTCAGCTTGGTCGGGACAATCAACAAAGGGAGCGCTTCGTTCCTATGACTACGATATGTAGTCACCACCACTGATATCAGCGCCCGGACCAAGCATTTACAGCAAAAGCTAGAAACCACCAAGCTTTTAGCCATTTCGGGATATGATCGACATTACCGAGAAAACGATCATAGCGCAGCCCAGTGCAATCGATTACAGAAGCGCCAATGCGCTTGCGGCGAGCATCGCGGCTCCCAGAGGCAATGCATCTTCATTGATATCGAATGTGGCGGTATGAAGGAAACGAATGGGGCCGGGCAATTGAGTACCTAGCGGAATAAAGCACGACGGAACCTTCTCCGACAGAAAACTGAAATCCTCAGCGCCCATTTTCATCTCGCCCGGATGAATGTTCGCTGTACCGATCATTTCTTTTGCTACTTCGCTGATGATGGAAACGACTTCCGCATCATTGACTACAGCCGGACTTTCTTTGAAATAGCGGAGTTCGTAAGAGCCACCCATCACCTCTGCGATTCGACAGGCATTCTCCATTTCTCTTCTGATAACTTCGTGAGTTTCATTATGAAAATACCTGACCGTTCCCGTCATTTCGACCGAATCAGCGACTATGTTGGGCCTATATGTGGAACTCTTGATACCACCGATGGTAATTACCGCAGGATCAAGAGCAGAAATTCTGCGCGATACAACTGTCTGTATATTCTGGACAATCTGGGAAGCGATGACGATAGCATCGATGCCTAGTTCCGGCCAGGCTCCATGAACACCTTTGCCCTGAATCTTGATGTCGAATTGATCGCAAGCCGCTAGCAAAGGTCCAGACTTCAGCGCTATTTGTCCGGTCGGAAGTTCAGGAAAGACATGGAGAGCCACACAACGCTTCACACCATCAAAAGCACCCGCTTTCAACATCAAACTCGCGCCGCTCAAACCGTCTTCGTTAGCTGCTTCTTCTGCTGGTTGAAAAACAATCCGAATGCGACCATTTTTCGGTGGATTCTTGCTCAACAGTTGCGCGGCACCGAGTGCACAGGCTGTGTGAACATCATGACCACAAGCATGCATCACGCCCTTGTTGCAGGAACGATGTGCGATCTCATTGAGCTCATCGATTGGAAGAGCGTCCATATCCGCCCGGATAGCGACTGCCTCGCCCTCGCCAATATCCACGACTACACCAGTTCCACCGACACCCGTCTGAGGTTTTAAACCAAAGCTTGCTAATGTCTTGGCTACGAAATCAGCCGTGCCATGCTCCTCGAAACTCAGTTCAGGATTTGCATGAATGTGTCGACGATATCGCAAGAGATCTTCGTGAATCTTCCGGGCTCGTTCTAAAAGCTCTCCGGCTGTTGATTTCGTGGCAAGCGTGTTCATCTCTTTCGGCTCTTTGTCATTAGGGACTAACTGATTTTTCAAACGCCGAGTAATTCTATCGCGTTTAGGCTCACAGGGAGTGCATTCTTGATATTGCCTAATCTCATATAAACAAATAAAGCTACACGATTCCGGAAACGATGATTTCTCTGTGCTTAACCGCATTTAATACCAACACTCTATCAAGCCCCATCAGTACCTAAAAACACCATCTCGCCCATGTTTCAAAGACAAGTGATCCAGGTTGACCTGGCCTCTTATGTTAAGTCAGGTTCTATCCAGAAGCATTGAACTACATTTTTCTGGAAACGCGCACCACAGGACGGCTTCATCAGATAGCAAAAGGAGAATTTACATCACAGGGGTGATGTATCAGCGCGCGCTCTCGAAATAATGTCGTTCAAACCTAGCGCTTCATCAGGCTCTCCGAAGGTCGGAGCGCTTAACCGAGAACAGACAGGAGACATCGTTCCATGGGCCGAAACATGTTAGCCAGGGGATTCCTAGCCGCCGCCATGGCGGTAATCGCGACCGGGTCAGTCCACGCCCAGGTCGTGCGCGACGACGAACCGACCATCAGCAAGGGGTTGGTCACCCCGGTACGTAAGTGGCAGGACGCATCCAAGCAGGCGCGCGCCGTCGTCCTCCTGCTCCACGGATTCCCGGAGCACAGCCTGCTGTACGACAAGCTCGCGACCACGATGGCCGAAGACGGCTTCATCGTCTACGCTCCGGACATGCGGGGTTTGGGTCGCGCGTACGCGTCCGGTTCGGCAGAGCGCATCGACTACGTGCGCCGCGGCGACTACGACGTAGCGCGACTGGCAGAACGCATCCGCAAGGAGCACAAGGGGCTGAAGCTCCTCGTCGGCGGGGAGAGCATGGGAGGTGCGCTCGCTATCCGCCTCGCAGCAGAGCGACCGGAACTCGCCGATGGCGTCATCCTGTCTGGACCGGCGGTCAAACTCCAACACCACTACGCGCGGCTCATCCCGCGCAGCCTGCTCAACATCGTGACGCTGGGCACGGTGAAGGTGGACTTCACCAAGCAAATGGAGCAGTTCTTCTCCTCTGACCCGAAGATCGCGAAGGAGCTGGTCCTGGACCCGCTCGTCCGCAAGAAGTTCAACACTCGGGAGCTGCTCGAAGCGAAGAAGTTCCCCCGGGAAACGGAGCAGTACGTCAGCCAGATCCCAGCCAAGACACCCGTCCTGGTTCTCCAGGCTTGCGACGACAAACAGACCAACCCCAACAGTCTGTACCTGTTCGACGCGAAGTTGAAGAGCACCGACATCACCTACGTCATCTACAGCTACGGAGGACACACTATCCTGCAGACCAGTCACATCGACCCGTTCTCCACGAAGACGGTCATGGACTGGCTCAACAAGCAGGTGCCGGCGAACAAAAAACCATAACGACACTCCGGCTGTATCGCTCGTCGTGAGAGAGCGATACCAGTAGGAGTCTTGAGGAGGCGACCGCTGAGCCGGTCGCCTCCGATGGAGGTCCGACGCGATGAATTCATACCGCATAGCCAGCGTCCTCTTCGGTATTGGACTGCTGGTCACCCTCGCCGCACTGATCGTGATGCTACTCGCGATCATTCGGAGTTCGCTGGTCCCACAGGGAATCATCGAACTGGTCGATTCGTTCGGCTACGTCATGCCGTTCGGCAGAACAACAGTTGCTCTGACCCTCGGACTCTGCGCCGAGGTGTTCCTGGCGCTGATGCGCTTCTCCGCCAAACAGGCGAACCGCAAGCCGCCGACAGACGAGTAGGCCGAACGCGGCAATCTGCAACAACCCTGTGATGGACGGCTCAGCCGCGCCATTTCGCTTCTCCAACCCACGAGACTCTTAGTATGACCGAAAGTGGTCTGCCTCCCCTGGTCCCGCGCTCCCGCTTCGAGCGCCGCCCGAAGCTGGATGGACCCGGGATGACAGCAGTGGCAGGATACGGCGAGTTCGAAGAACGACTGCTCGGCGAGACGAAGTTCGGATTCGACAACTACGACTTCGCCGAAGCGACAACGCTGGACCGTGACCGCCTCGAGCGGGTGGCCGGCGAGTTGGTCAATACCGGTGGCAACGCCTTCATCTTCGGCGGCGCTGGCTCCGGCAAGACACACCTCTCGATCGCCCTGGCGCGACTCGCCGCCCGAGAGCACAAGACCGTTCGCTACCTCGACGATCGCCCCGACGAACCGCTGACGGAGCCGTGGTTCATGGCAACCGGCCCGTCCGCCGGACCTCGGATCGACATCGTCACCTGCGACCTCCTCATCGTCGACGAGATCACGAAAAGACAGCCAGACGCAGCCGCCACCCTCGGTTGCATCCTGATCGAGCGCTTCCGCAACAAGCGTTCGACCGTGATCACGACGTGCCGCACCCCTGCGGAGATCATCCAGAGCAACCTGCTGCCATTCCCGACCCTGCTTCCGGAAGACGTGCTCCCGGACAAGGACGACTGGTACCACTGGCTGACGCGCGCATGGGTCAACGCTCCTGGGCGCGAGGACGCCCCCTGCCTTGGGATCTGGCCCTTCGCCTCTCTGACCGCGCAGCTCTTCATCAAGCTCAACATCGGTCTCTACATCCCGCGTGACGGCGGGCTCCGGGAACTGTTGGTGCGCGATCGCGTCTTGCTCCCGCCGGACATCGGCGCAGCGGCGATGTACATGGCGCTGGACTTCGCGCAGTTCGACTGGATCCAGAAGTGGGACCTGCTGCAGAACAGCTACAAGCTCGGTCCGCGGCAACCAGAACGGCAGTGGCACCTGTTCTTCCTCAACCAGCGCAGCTACCGGGATCACCCCAAGAACTGGCTGGGACGGGTCGAGAAGAGCCCCAACCCGGCGGTGACCGCGGCCTGGTTGAAGGAGCTGGGCGGGGCGAACTACAAGCCGGACGACAGCAAGCAGGCTGCATGGCGGAGCTGACCTGCTCAAGCCTCTTGCAGATCGAGTAGTTTCAAACTGATTTGTCGATGACTGGCACGACAGGTTCAGAGATCGCCAAATGGAGCGGCTATCGGGATTAGCCGCTCCATTGCCAGTCTGTTTTTCCCAACATCAAACCCTGGAGAGCCATGAGCGAAGCAACGTTTCAACTGACCCAAGGCATACAAGAGGCAGCGATGGCCAATCGGGCCAAGCGCCTGAGCATCGCCGCCTTCGACTTCAATGAGCAGCCTCTGTTCGACCGCGAGACTTTCATCCGACTCGCCGACGGGGAGCTGGTGGAGACCGGCGGCAACGCCGTACTGTTCGGCGGCCCGGGGACCGGTAAAAGCCACCTGACCTACGCACTCGCCGGCAACGCGGTACAGAAGGGGAAAACTGTCCGCGTGATCAACGGTGAGACTCCTAGTGACAGCCTCAACCGTCTGCTCGAGCCGTACAACCTCGCGGACCTGACCCGCGAGGTGTCCCAGCCCTACACCGGACCGCGACTGGATCTGCTCCACTGCGACCTGCTGATCGTCTCCGATCTGCCGCGTAACAAGGACGAGGGAGCAACTCTCGCCAATATCTTGCTGCAGCGGTTCGAACAAAAGCGCTCGACGGTGATCACTACCACGCTCGGTGCCAGCGCCATCATCCGGAGCGACGTGTTTGACCGCGCCACCGTTCGGGACCGGGTCGCCGAGCGGACGTCTCTGGCGGTCAGCAACTACACGGAGCTGGTGTTCCTGAAGTTGAACATCGGCGTGCCGGTGCGCGGCGACCACGCCATTCGCGACCGCATCACCGTAGCGACCGCCGCACAATCCGAGCTGTTCAAGAGGTTCGACGTCGTTCCGTTCTGCGCGGTCCGCTGCCCCGTGGCGCAGAAGGAATTCGAAGAGACTCTGGGCACCGGAGAACCGCGCCAACTCCGCCCCTGGAACTTGTTCGTCCTCGGACAACGCTCCTACCGCTTCCACCCCAAGTTCTGGATGCGCCGGGGTATCAAGCAGAGCAACTGGCCGCCGGAAGCCGTGAGCTGGCTCGCGGAACTCGGTCCCAGCTATCAACCGCCAGACGAGGAGTAACTCGGGCGAGCGGTCGCTTAAGGCCATCGAACTCGGTACCATCGGCTGCTTGTCGATGGTACCCGACCCTCCGTTGCTCGACGCCGAAACAAACCGCCGCGTCGATTTACCCACAGACCTCATCACAGAAAGGACTGACACGCCATGCGCGCCTCAACCATCCTCTTCGTCCTCATCATCGTCGGTCTGCTGTACGACGTGAAGCTGGGCGGGCTGCTGTTCCTCGGGCTGATCCTGTGGCTCATCTTCGGCAGGAAGTAGGCAGCGCTTTCCGGTAAATAAAAACAAAAGTCGCTCGGCCCCACGCACGGGCAGGGCGCCACGATGACCAAGATCAAACTCGTGCATCGCGCCAGGAGCAGACCTGGCGCGATGGTTCAACAGTTCGTCGTTACTCTCTTGCGTAGTATTATCGGCAGGACGAGAATCAACACTGCCATCACCTGCGGTGCATGCTCTTAGCTACAGCAATAGCTGTTCAGCCTAATATTGATATTGTGGAGGACTTTTCCCATTGGTTCTCCTGTTAAAACCGAGAGCGCGAGCTTTGAATGCTCGCGCTCTGGTTTTTCGTCGGTTGGTTATGCGTGGTAAGTCTTTGCTACGGGGAAGCAATCTGCTTGGCGACATCGCCTGGACTATCCAACAAGCAGGTTCTGTCTGCGATGTCTGCTCGACGGCTCAGCTTTTTGCCATCTGTCGACGGTGACCTTGACCGGCTTGCGGTCCTGAATCAAGAGGCTGGAAGGTTTTGTACTAACGAGTTGCTGCTGATCTTTCAGATGGTCGAGGGCTTTGGAAAAACCAGTAAATTCTACTTGGACGATCATTTGGCTCTCTCTCCGTGGGGCGGCGAAGGTTGGCTATGACATTGATGTTACAAATCGGGCAGAACATTTGATATGGAGTAAGACGCAATTGCCCTGCGTAAACACGCAAACTCACCCAGTGCGGTATCAGCAGTGGTTCGCACATAATGTACTGCCTGTCCCAAACCAACAACTCCACCCTTCTGGCCAGTGCAGCGGCTGCCGGAGCGGCTTTCGTCACCCCACCACTAACAAGGGCTTCGCCTTTCCTCGCTATCCAGACCACCCCTACTACTCCTGGTCGGATATCAAAGCAAAACAGAATCACACACGAGGGCCGAGTGGCACTCAGTCGCGTGATTCCCTGTGGTATCAAATGAGCCACCACAGAAATCGCCTGATGATTTTTCTAGCGATCAAGATGCTTGTTGATGAACTGCTCCATCTCTTCGTGATCGGCAAAACCGTCGAGTCGGGAGACCACTTTGCCATCCGTCACGATCATTATCACCGGACACTGAGTGGCCACGAGCCACTTGCAGGCGGCTGGAGAAGTGTCTTTGTGAACACGCACAAATCGAGCCTTACCGGCCATCTTCGTTGCGATTTCTTCGAACAACGGCACCTCGGTTGCGCAGTTCTGGCAACCGCCCGACACCAATACGATGGTGGTTCCCTTCTGGTCCACGAGCGCAGCCTGAAAGTCGGAATCGGAAGCAACAATCACGTGCTTCGAACCGGAGGTCAGGCTGACAAGAGGCTCAGTCACTGTGTGGTGCTGACCATGGTGATGCAACGCCGAAGGCCAGACGGTCATGATGAACATGACACCCGCCATCAGGAAGTGCGCGCCATCCTGCCCGAACGCCAACCAAGACGGCTTCGAGAAGTCGAGCCTGAGCCTGTAAGCGTAGTAAGAGCCGAACCAGAGCCAGTACGCGGCCAACGCCAAGACCGCCAGCCAGTGCTGAGTCGGCTGCGCATACATCCACCACATGCCGAACAGCATGGCGGCGTGCGCGAAGTCGTACCACTGCTTGTTGTAGGTCAGGCGCTTTCCGTAGGTGAGACCACGCACCAGATACCATACGGAACCTACAGGAAAGACGACGAACCACACCAGCTGCGGAACCGGCAACCAGGAGGGTGTCAGGCAAGCCGACATACCGAGGAGACAGATCCCGTGCCAGAACTCGTTCTCCCCGTCATAGTATCCATTGGCACGGCGCATGTAGCCCGGGCTGAACAACCGAAACAAGTAGAAACACACCCCGCCCAAGAACACGAGCGAGAGCGCAACAGAGCTCCATTGCCCCATTAAGGCGAGCAATTCTGCGTACATGATTTTCTCCTCAAGTTGGAGACCAGAGTGATACCGATGCGCAGGACGCACATCGATACGTGGTTTGGGAAGAGTGGCGTGCCACTAGCGAGAGAGACATCAGAAGCGACTCACGCACCGAATGGCACGGAGACCAGGCTCTGACTGATTGATAGCTCTCTGAGATAAAGCGACAGTGTTACACGACCTCCTGTAGAAACGTTTGATGGCGAAGATCTGTAGCCTACAAACTGCTGTGTCGTGGTCTGAACTTGATATCTCTGGAAATCAGTCTGCCTATGCATTTCGTAGTAGTCATTAGACTAAATATGCATAGCGCAGCCAAGGATCCCCTTCCCGGGGATACGCTCACAAACTGCCCTGCCGCAAACATTGCTGGTTATGCACGCCCTTTTTTTCAATGCCCCTGTGACTACTTGCGCTTGCGTCTAACTCTGGAAAGGTCATTGCGCGCGATGAGGATTTGAGAATCATCCTCAGAATATGTGTTCTGATACGTAGTCACGGAGCGCAAATAAAGCTCTTCCGCCACAGCGAGATCTCCGAGCGCTTCATTCACGCGACCCAGCTTGTGCACAACGAACGCAACCTGCTCGCTTACACGACCATATGCCTTCTCTTGTATTTCCAATGCCGGTTCGAGATAAGACTTTGCTGGTTCGTACTTAGACTGCTGGTAGCTGATAAAAGCAAGTTCTATCAACACTGGAGCGACTCCAGGATGTTTTTCTCCATAGGCTGATTTTGCAAATGAGAGCGTCCTTTCCAGGGTCTCGGAAGCCTTCTTTAGATCATCGTGCCTCAGATAATAGCGAACCAGCTTGTTATAGACCTCGATTACCAGCTCCTTGTTCGCCTGCGCCGACTCCAACTCCTCGAGCCGACGAATGATGCGACTCTCTACTTCCGGGTCTCGCACAGCAGATCCAGACGCAACTGTGGTCAACATAGAGATGCCACCATCTGGAGAAAACTCCTCCGAAGCGACAGTAGAACTATAGTTACCGGTGATCGTACTTCGGGAGTCGCTCATGATTTTTCCGCCATTCGCTAACAGTAGTCGCACAACAAAGGCCGCTTGTCGTCAGCGATCTTCAACGAGTGCTTTCCAAACTGTGCCTACGGATCGATATTGGAAAACAACCGGCAAATGTCTCGGTGTATCGACACAAGTGGATCCTCAGGAACACTTTAAGGTGTCTCTATTAGCTGTCAAGGGCTAGTATTTTAATACCGCTCGCTATTCAGTTTGAAGATCACTAAACACCTTCAACCATCAGCCTTTCGAACGTCACCTCGGATGGCGGCACACTAGAAAAAAGTTTTTTTATTTTTTTGAGCCTTGCCTAAACGACATGTGTGCCTAGCATGCAGTCAGACACAACCGCTTCGAAAAGTAACATGTCGCGGCGAGTTCGCTTTGCGACAAGCTTTCAGCTGACATCCTAACGTCAACACTAAACCCAATAACAAATCAGGGCCTTCCTCTGACTTGTCATAGTAGACGCGTTCTCACTAGAAAAAAAACGCAAAATAAATCCTGCTTCCAAATATAGAAAAGGGACGAAGGCGGCGTGATTCGCCGCCTTCGTCCCTCAGAAGCTATAACCGGTCAGCTCAGCCGCAGACCGAGAAGGTCATACGGCTCGCCGCACCCCGACCGGTTAGTCTAGGAAGTAGTCCTTGTGCAGGGTCGCGGCCGGATCGACGGCGTACTTCGTGAAGTCGGTCACCCCGCTCTTCTTCAACACCTCGGTGTCGACGAAGAAGTTGCCCGTGGTGTCCTTCGCGGTCTGGGTCAGAATCCAGTAGGCCGCGTCCGCGACGATCTCC
>JAIERK010000015.1 GCA_019746975.1 Candidatus Obscuribacterales bacterium | reverse complement strand
TTCCCAGAGGCTTTTGCCGCTCACAGATCTAACCTTGGTTATGTTTGGGGCTAAAAGTTGTCAAAGTCCCACTAGTTGGCAGTCACAGTTCGAATCAACAGACGACACCACCTGCGATACCGATTCCATGATTGGAATTGGCTGCGCGGAGCTCCTACTATGGTTTGATTACTATCGTCCTCGGGAATGTAGGACGCGGAATCTCGAACACGACGTCATTGCATGGGGGCCTGGCAGTGGCCGAGGTAATCAGCCTACCCACTCCGGAAGAGCTAAATCTGTCTGCAAGCGATTTCGGGAATCGATATGAGATTCTCGAGACCTTAGGGCAGGGTGGCATGGGCACAGTGCTCAAAGGTCGTCATACGGGACTCAAGAAGCTTGTCGCCATAAAGATTCTCAATGCCGACATGGAAATGGACGCGAACAGCAAGCAGCGCTTCACACTGGAAGCCCAGGCCGGAAGCAAACTCTCGCATCCCAATTTGGTATCCGTGTTCGACTTTGGATTTATCGGGGAATCAGTTCCATATCTCGTGATGGAGTATATCGAAGGGATGAGCCTGGATTTCGCCCTTGCGACCTATGGGCGGCCCAGCGCCGACCAGCTCATCGACGTTTTCAAACAAGTAGCAAAAGCCCTGCAGCACATACACAACAACGGAATCGTCCATCGAGATTTAAAACCAGGCAACATCATGATTCAAGTCATTGATGGAGAACGCTATGTAAAACTGCTGGATTTCGGAATCGCAAAATTCTTAGGAGAAGAAGCGTCCAACCAACATTTGACCAAGACTGGCGCCATCTTCGGAAGCCCACCTTATATGAGTCCCGAACAATGTATCGGCAAGAAAACAGATCTGCGCTCAGACATATATGCGCTCGGCTGCGTCATGTACGAGTGCATGGCAGGAGCGCCACCTCTCTTAGGCGACAATTCGCTGCACACTGTTTTTCGTCACGCCAATGAACAGCCTGAACCGCTGGCGCCGAAGTGCAACGGACTGATCGAACTTGGCTTCGCGAGCCTAATCCATAAGTCTCTCGAGACGAATCCAGATTCGAGATTTCAAACGGCGGGCGAGGTCTTGACCGCCCTCAATGGCGTAATAGAAGGTGCAGCAGTTCTGAGCAATACCGGCAATTCACTTGTCTCACCAGCGCGCGCCTCAGAAAGAAGATCTGCAGCCCAACCAGCGCTCGCCAAGCCTCAAGGATTGCAATGGCAACACCAGCAATCCAGCATGGAGAGCGAAGAACCCAAGCCAATGTCCTGGCAGGCCGATTCGAGCTCGACCGGTGGATTTTCAATGCTCCCGAAGAGAAGCGTCGAGGATCTTCGGTACGAAACCGGCAGCCACTCTCTCGAAGTCAAGAAATTACGGGAGAAGAACCTGGAACCAGCAGCTAATTCGGGTGGGACGACACTGGTCCTGACCGCATGTGTTATGGTCCTGCTCGGAGCTGCCGGTTATCTAGGATGGGGCCAAATCCAACACAATATGAGCGTTGATGCCAGCAGAGCCGCCATTGCTGCCGCAGACTCAACCTTCGCATCTGGCCGCGCCCACTACGCCGAAGCGCAACAGAAATACGAGCAGGCACTCGAGATGGTAGCGACCGACGACGACGAAGCCAAAGGCAGAATACAGGCTAGACTGGGCCGAATACAGGTATCAAGAGGCGAACTCACCGAAGCATTTGACAAGTTCGCCGAAGCTTCTCGAAGACTACGCCTCAATCCGCAGAACAATCAAGAACATTACCTAGAAGCGCTTGTCGGTATGGCAGATATCAGATCCAAGCAAAAATCTTATTCTCAGGCTGAAGACTACTATGCAGAGGCGAGAGATTTGGCTACAGACTGGCGACGCAATAATCAACTCGCGGATGTATTGGCAAAATCAGCGAAAAACGAGCGTTATCTCAATTACGAAAGATCCGCAAATCTATACGATCAGGCAATTGATGTTTACGAGAATGAAACCGAGCGACGCGATGAAGCCCTCGCCAATACGCTCTTAGAAAGTGCGCAGGTTCGCATGAAACAAGGCTTTGGGAAGGATGCCCGAGCGCGACTAGAGCGTGCTCTCGCAGCCTGCAGCGAAATCTCCAACGATAATATCAAAAACAATATGAAGAAACGCATTTCCCACCTTATGGAACAGACCCAGACCATAACGGATGAACCTCCGCCAAAGCAGGTTATTTCAAAGAATGCACAACATTTCGAACCGTCACCCGTGAGCCCCAAAACAAACACGATAAATGCGACAAGCACCACT
Source organism: Candidatus Obscuribacterales bacterium (assembly GCA_019746975.1). Lineage (GTDB taxonomy): Bacteria > Cyanobacteriota > Vampirovibrionia > Obscuribacterales > Obscuribacteraceae > JADYXR01. The sequence continues at coordinate 34,053 of JAIERK010000015.1, read as the reverse complement.
CCCGATACCACACCAAAGACGGAGCAGGCTCAGCAGGAGCAGAGCGTTCAGACAGGGCTAGTTGAATCCGACCAGATCACTCCATCAAAGAGCAAGCCTGCAGCCGACCCACAAGCCAACCAACTGGAATTGATGAAAGCGGAGACCGCCTTAATGCAAGAGCGAATAAAAGCCGCCCGCGAAGTGCAAAGCCTAATGAAGGGCGGAAGTGGATGGGCTCCGGTAGTGCAAGAGCTGGACAAGCTCCGCAAATACGGTGGTACGAACTCGTCATCCTCCACACCATCACAGCACAGAACTATCAGGACCTACAGTCCGAGCGCATTCTCCAGTTCACACAGTTCCTCCAATTCGCAGTCGGAAGGCATCGACTACCTTCAACAGGCAAACCCCTGACGATGGTAAAGGCGCACTCAAAGCAGCATTATTGACAAAGCCGCTACTTTCTTCAACAGCGCTCTTCCGATATCGGCAAAGACTTCGCGGCTCTCCTTGACGAAGTCCAACGCTTTTTCAACAGCGCTCTTCCGATATCGGCAAAGACTCCGCAGACCTGACGTACCGAAAGCAACACGCCGACTCATTCTACTCGAAAGCCGATCGCGAGAAGCCGCTACTGAAGCGCGTCTTAGAGTAATCGCCGCCTACAGCCAGCACAAAACACCTTCAAACCATTGGGCTTGAAGAATTTCACCTCCGGCCATTTTCTGGAATATGCAACGTACTGCCGATCGTCCGAGACACCGCGATATGCGATATGGACAATCCCCTCACAGCAGTCTTCGGATTCAGGCTCGGGATGAGGCTCAGCAACCGGCTGTTTTCTGGTAATCTTATTGATCAAAAATTGTCGTACTTTATCCAGCATACGTCTACGAAGTCTCTCGGCTAGCAGGCAACGTCACTTTGAAGGTCGAGCCTTTTCCAACAGTCGACTCTACTTCGATTGTTCCATAATGACGTGCCACGATTTCATAAGTGATAGCAAGACCCAGTCCGGAGCCGCCAGCCTGACGATTGCGCGATTTATCGCCACGATAGAAGCGCTCGAAGATGTGGGGCAGATCCTCTACAGCAATGCCTGCTCCTGTGTCCTGGATCAACACTTGAACTCTCCGATTGTCAGGCTCATCACAAGTGAGCGAGACTTTGCCTCCGGAAGGCGTGTAATTGACTGCGTTGCCGAGGAGATTGATGAACGCCCGCTGTAGTTGGTCGCCGTTGCCTTTCAACTTGAACCCGTCTCCGATCGAATTTTCAAGCCAGTCCGGAGTTGACAGCTGAATATCCTTGCTACTGGCTTGGGACCTGACCTGATCGACAGCCTCAAGCAAAACCTGATTCAGATTGACATCGTGCCTCCAATCTTTTATATCGCTCGTGGATGAATCAAGTTTCGAAATGTCGAGCAAATCGCGTATTAGATTCGTCTGCCGCTCGACAAGCTTTTCCAACGATTTGAGAAATTTCCCACGCAAGGACGGATCCTCTGCCGCACCAGCCATCATCGCATCAACGACCGAGCCGATAGCCATCGTCGGCGTCTTGAGCTCGTGACTGGCATTGGCGATGAACTCCTGGCGCAAGCGCTCCTGCTCCCGCAATCGGCCGATCATCTGGTTGAATGACAAACTGAGCTCGCCGATCTCGTCTCGACGTGCGACCGGCAGGAAGCTCGACAAGTCCCCGGAAATGGAGATCTCTTTTGCGAGCTTGCTCATCTCTTTCACCGGTCGATTGACTCGTTCCGCTAGCCAGAGGCTTATGGCGACTGTAATTACAGCAGTAGCAAGAATGATCTCGAGAAATATTATCAAGTCCCTCCGCAACCGTTGCTCCACTTCAGTGAGCTGCATTCCGACACGCACCACGCCGGCAGTCGTACCGGACGAGCGTATCGGATAGGCGACGTACAGCCAATTTGTATTGGTCCGTTCCTGGTTACGGGTGACGATGGCTATGATTCCTGCGAGCGCGTCATTGATTTCAGAGTCGCGCGATATGTTTTGCCCCTGGCTATCAAGCGCAGTCTCGTCGTCTGGTGTCGAGTCAGCTAGCACTCGTCCGTCTCTGTTTACAACGGTGATGGTCACACCAACTTTGGTGGCACGCCTGTCGACCGCCGATTGAATTCGATCCCTTGCGGACTGCGAGTCATAACCGAGATCGTTGTCGATCTCCAGCGCCAGGTTGACAGCCTCGACTTCCAACTGCCGCTGCAAATCCGTTACCGACTCACTCTTGATCGTGACTAGAGCCCAAAGGCTTACGGCAAGCAACGCTATAGTGATGATGAGCAAATAAGTAAAAAGCAGCTGGTTAGCCAGACTGCTAAAAAACCATCCATAAACTTTATTCTTAAGCAAAGTGCTCATGGCGTGTTGCTCAAAACCTCTCAACCCCCATCGTAACGTGGAATCTACGCGAAACTCATTTTCTCACCGAATTTTTACGCAGCCCTCTTTCGCCGTAAATTGGGCTGGTTAGAGCTGGTCAAAAACGATTATCAGCATAATTTCGACTTTAACCAAACTCAGACTTTTAAGACAAAACGGCCTTTCTGTGGGAAACTGGTGTTTTGTAACTATAATTCCGAAATGGAAGGATAGTAGTAAGTTCTGGAGGTCTATTCCGCAATGTCTACGGTGGCAAACGTAACCGATGCAACCTTCGAACAGGAAGTTCTAAAGGCTGATATCCCGGTACTGGTAGACTTCTGGGCACCTTGGTGCGGTCCTTGTAAGGCGGTAGCGCCTGTAGTCGAGGATCTCTCCAAGGATTTCGCAGGAAAGATCAAGGTAGTCAAATTGAATACCGATGAGAATCCTAAGACAGCCCAGGCGTATCACATCAGAGGCATCCCTAGCCTCTACCTGTTCAAGCAAGGACAGGTCGTTGAGCAAGTCGTTGGTGCGGTTCCCAAATCGACGCTGGCATCGGCAATTAACAAGCACGTCTAATCAGATTCTGCTCCAAACCTGCCCCACTCAACTCGCCGGAAAAGCGGGTAAGTTTTGAGTTACTCAAAGGTGAGGTGTCTATGAATATACTCAAAAAGACAGTGATGGCAGGTTCAGTCCTGATGATCACCGCCGCGTGCCTGCCCGCCTGTCAGGCGGAGGACAACGCGAAGGCCGGTCAGGATTCAGTGCTGCAGGTCACTGATCAAAGTTTTGAGAAGGAAGTCTTGAAGTCAGACAAGCCCGTGCTGGTCGACTTTTGGGCGCCCTGGTGCGGACCTTGCCGCAGACAGGGACCGATCGTCGAGGAGCTCTCCAACGAGCTCAAGGGCAAAGTCAAAGTGGCTAAACTCAATACCGACGACAATCCAAAGACCGCGCAGGCATACAATATCAGAGGTATCCCCTGCCTGATCGTGTTCAAGAGCGGCAAGGTGGCTGACCAAATGGTCGGGTTACGCTCCAAGGAAGAGCTGCTCCAGACCATCAACAAGCATTTATAAACCAAACAAACGCTCTTGTGAGCGGGATTTACCCATGACTAAACTCAACACATCTCTCATAAAGGGGAAGGTTATGACGAAAAATACGGGTTCCTGGGCCCTGCTATTGTCCTTTGTGATGCTGGCTGGAGGGCTCGCGAGCCCCGATGCTGCTCACGCCAAGAAGAAGAAAAAATGCTCTCAGGCAGCGTGCGGCAAGGATATTGTCGACACGGCTAAATCTGACGGCTCGTTCAAATCCCTCTCCAATGCCCTGACATCTACCGGTCTTTCGAAAACATTGAAAGGCAAAGGACCATTTACGGTCTTCGCGCCAACCGATGAAGCGCTTGCCAAGCTGCCTAAAGCACAGAAAGATGAACTCTTGAGCGATCCGAGCGTGTTGAAGTATCACGTCGTAAAGGGCGTCGTTCCTTCCTCTGACTTGAAAGACAAGCGTTCGGTAGTGACGGTGCAGGGTGAATCACTCATGGTCGACACCAAGAATGACGGCGAAGTCATCGTCGTAGACGGCGCTGTAGTAACCAAACCTGATATTAAATGCAACAATGGGGTTATCCACGTAATCGACTTCGTCTTAGTCCCAGAGCGCGGTAAGTAATTAAAACGTGCGAAGTTGCCCACCAAATGGGAATATTAAAGGTAGGTTGAAAAACCTACCTTTGTTTTTCTGAGGAAAGTCAATGAAAGAGATGTTCATCGCATTTGTGATCGCACTTGTGATCGGCAGCGTATGGAACAGCATGAATGGACAGGATCCCGGAGTTGCAGCCGATTCTGGCAGCACATGCGCAACCGGAGCTGGCGACGGCAGTCCTTCGAACGGCACTTCGACACCGACACCCAATGGCAATAGCCCACAATCAACTTTCAACGCCCAAGCGCAAGCAGGAAAAGAGCTGGTGGTCGATATTGATGAAGGCTCGTTTCAAGGCTTTGTACTCGACTCGCGAGAGCCGGTTCTGGTCGAGTTCTACACAACTCACTGCCCGAACTGCACCAAAATGTCTGATGCCATCGGTCAGCTCGCTTTCAACGGACAAGGCGTAGTCAGGCTTTGCAAAGTCAACGCCGAGAAAGCCAGCACACTGGCCGACAGATACGATGTCAACGGCGTACCTACCTTCGTGTTGTTTGAAGACGGTCATATGGTGGATTCCACAGCAGGTGCAAGAAGCTTTGAAGATATGCGCTCCTGGCTGTCGCAAAACAATGTCAGCGTGCCTGCCAAAGTCAGCTCTCTGTGAGCGATTTCACATGCAACCGTCTAAATCAGGGTTTTCACTGAATTGAAGCATTCGAGGATGCCCGAACCAATTTTACGGGTTATAGTTAAGATGAAGATAAGCGCTTGAGCACGAAGATTCAATAGGTCGACATTGAATGAAAAAGTACATCGTGATATTCCTTTTGGTTATGTGCATGTCCACTTTGATGGGCAGCTATTCTACGCCGCCACAGCCTATGAAAGTTGGGATTCGAGACGTCACTACAGCGAAGACCAATGGCAATTCCCTGGATGGTCTTATAGGTGAATTCGAGATTGCGGATGGCTTTCGTGACCACACCTTTCCAGGTGCAGTCACGGATCAAAAGACGTGAGGGAGAGTTGATTTTCCCCAGGTGGGGAGATTCAAGTAAAACTACGGTACTGGACATAACAGGATAAAGCAATGAAAAACTGGGCAAGATGGACGGTTCTAATACTGTGGACATTAGTCCTCGTATTCACGTCGCAGTTTTGGAATCCGTTTGCATCCTTTCCGGCGCTGCTGAAATACTCAGTGATCACCATGATCGGTGCTGCCATATTCGGTGCCTTGATTATTTTGCTCCAGTTCTACATATTGATGAGCATAATCTTCCCGCTTCCACCCAGAGCCGATTCCAAGGCGCCGGTGAGTCTCTGGAAGAAGATGTTCAAATTTGCGTTCAAAGATCCGCCGATTAATCCCAAAGCGCCAAAGTCACTCGACGAACTCGTCGGTAACGAAAAAGCCAAGATGGAAATTCGCGAAGTAATCGACATGCTGAAGAACGATCAGCATTACATCGCATCCGGAGCCGATGTTCCTAAAGGCATGCTTTTCATTGGACCACCAGGAGTCGGAAAAACGCTATTTGCAAGAGCGATTGCCAACGAGGTTGGCCTACCGTTCTACGTCGTGGACGGCGGTGGATTCTCTGGCATGATCTACGGTCTCGGCGTCTTCAAATTGAAAACCTTATTCAGCAAACTGCGAAAGCACGAACGAGCGATTCTGTTTATCGACGAAATCGAATCGATGGGGAGCCGTCGGAAAGAAGACCGTGGGATGGGCGCACAGGCAGACCAGAACCAGACTCTGAATACTCTGCTTATGGAAATGGATGGTTTTCACGCCACAAAACTAATCGTCATCGGTGCCACCAATAATGATGCCATGCTCGATCCCGCCCTCATGCGCGCAGGGCGCATGGACAGACGCATCTACTTCCAGCCGCCTTCTCCGGAAGAGCGCAAATCGTTGTTCAAATACTACACCTCGAAGGTTGTACACGATGAAAACAAGATCGATTATGACGAGATTGTCGGTCTGACCTCGAACTACTCACCTGCAGAAGTAGCAAGCATAGTCAACGAAGCCGCTCTTATTTCTCGTCGGGCAGGTGGCCCCAACAAGGTCACGACCGAGACACTCAAGCTCGCTCTGGACAATGTCACCGTCGGTCTTGAACGTACGCTCACCTCGGGCGTCGAACTCATCGCACACGACGCCACAGTCACCCTCGATGACGTCATCGGCATCGACGATGTAAAAGTCGACATCACCGAAATTGTAGACTTCCTGCAGCGCGGCGAAGAGCTCAGAAAAATCGGCGCCAAGCTGCCCAAGGGCATTATGATGGTCGGCCCACCCGGAGTCGGTAAGACGATGCTCGCGAAGGCGATAGCTAATGCGGCAGGAGTTCCCTTCTACGGATTGTCGGGCAGCTACTTCACGAGCTTCTGGGCAGGCGAAGGCGCAGCCAGAATCAGATCACTCTACAGTCAGGCCAGGAAGAGTCCTGCCGCCATCGTATTCATCGACGAAATCGATGCCGTCGGCGGCACCATGACCGAAACCGGCAACAACAGAACCAACGCACTCAACCAGATTCTGGTCGAGCTCGATGGTCTCGGTCGCAGCAACGTCATCACCATTGGCGCCACCAACAACGAGCAGAGCCTCGACCCTGCATTCATGCGCTCCGGCCGATTCGATCGCAAACTCTATGTCGGACTGCCTGATGCCGAGTCGCGCAAGAAGATATTCGAACGCTATCTCAGCAAGATCAAACTGGCGACAGAACCGGATCTTGCAAAACTAGGCAAACTCTCTTTCAATTTCTCAGGTGCCGACATCGCAGCCACTTGCAACGAGGCCGCCATCCTCGCGGTTCGCAAAGGCAAGAAAGAGGTGGACGAAGAGGAGCTCGAAGAAGCTTGCAATCGAGTTTCAGTCACAGCAGGCCATAAGCTCAACACATCAGGAATGAACCTCTCTCGCGTCCCAGACCTCGACGTCAAACTCGACGACATCAAAGGCATGGAAGAAGCAAAACATGAGGCTCACGAAGTCGTGGCCCTTCTGAAGAACGCTGACCTGGTCGCGAAGAGCGGACTCAGCACACCGAAAGGGATACTCCTTGTGGGATCGCCCGGCACCGGCAAAACAATGCTCGCCAAGGCCATCGCACATGAAGCCGGTGTAGCTTTCTACGCGTTGTCCGGAACAGACTTCGTACAAGTCTGGGTCGGGCTTGGCGCACAGCGCGTCAGGTCTGTCTACGAGCAAGCTCGCCGCAGCGGTAAGCCTGCCATCGTGTTCATCGATGAGATTGATGCGATCGGAGCGACCCGCTCCCACGATCGCGGCGGCGGCGGACAGAACGAAGTCAACCGCACCCTCAACCAGCTTCTCGTCGAGATGGACGGATTCGGAAAACACAAAGTACTCACCATCGGCGCTACCAACAACGCCTCGATGCTTGATTCGGCGCTCTTGAGGCCGGGACGATTCGATCGGCAGATCGACGTACCGCTTCCAAATCTTGAAGGTCGCGAAGGTATTCTCGAACATTACTCGCAGGATCTCAAAATCGATCCTTCAGTCAGCCTGCTTGAGATCGCCCGCATGACGGTTTTCTCGTCCGGCGCCGATCTCAAGAATGTCGTTAACGAAGCCGGTCTGATTGCCATTCGTCACGGCAGACTGGTAATCAACCATGGTGACCTGGTGCAAGCGATTCAGCGCGTCAACTTCGGTGTGCACCGAAGCCAGAAAGTCGTCGTGAAAGACCTCTGGGAGACCGCATATCACGAAGCAGGACACGCCATAGTCGCCTACTTCCGGAGAGTCATGGACCGCATTCAGGTCGTCACGATCGTGCCGACCAGCCGCGCTCTGGGCTACATGTGGGCAGTCGCTAAAGACGACTACTTCCACCACTCACCTAATAAGGACGAATTGATGTGCGACATCGAGGTCAGCCTCGGTGGCATGATCGCAGAACGACTCACGACAGGCAAAAACACCGCCGGTGTGAGCAACGACCTCCAGCACGTAGCCAAGACGGCCAGCATGATGGTGCGCAACTACGGCATGGGATCGTTCTCATTCAACACCACTTATGCTTACGGACATCTAGGCTGTGAAGGCTTCCGCGAAAAAGGCTCGTCTGACACTGAGCATCAAATCGAGAAAGAGATCAAAGCCGTTGTCGATGAGTGCTATCAAAACGTAGAAGCCCTGCTCAAGGCAAAACGCAAGGAGCTAGACCTGCTTGCCGCTGCTCTGGTCGACAAAGAAACTTTGTATTACGGAGACATAGTCGCCATTCTCGAACCATCGAAGTCTCAGGCCGAAATCGCACAGGAGTTCAGAACTCTATCGGATCGCAAACTCGTAGGGAAGAAGCCGGTCATTAACGTCGACATTCTTGAAGGCCTGATGGGCATAACGAAGAACGGCAAGAACGGCAAAAATGGAAAGAACGCAAAGAACGGCGATAGCAACGGCGTTGACTATTCCTATACCGTCGAGACCGAACCGTCGACCGACGAAGAGAAGGACGACAAGAAGGAATAACTCGAGGACTGATGGTGTAAGCTTTCACCATGCAGCAGCAAGACAACGCAATCCGCTCAAACCCACAAGCGAAGCTTATCTGGACCGGTGCCATAATTTCAATTTTGGTCACCTTGAGCTTCATGCTGGCGTTCTCAACACACTTTGTAGGTGTCAGATGCGGAAGCGGTACGTATCCAGCCGGTCGTTTGATGCTGATGGACATCATCCCGTATCGAGACTATTTTTGTCAGATTCCGTTCTTATCTTTGATGAAAGCAGCCCTTTCGATCGATGTGTTCGGCGACTACTACATGGTCATGCGCCTGGTAGGAATCGCAGTCAGACTTGTGGTCGCCCTTGTCACATTTCTCTGGTTGTCCCGTGTATTCCGCACAAAGGACGCCTGCCTCGGCACGATTGTGTGCATGGTCGTAAGTTGTGGCGATTACGACATGATAGATTTTCCGAATTTCGACGCCATACTCTTGGCTATTTCAGCCGGATTTGCATCGAGCTTCATTCTAGACAAGGACAGGACTCTCAAGCAGCTTTGCTGGATCGCCTTTCTGGCTGGGATTCTGACTGGGCTGACCGCACTTGCAAAACAGAGTATCGGTGCCGGGATTACGCTATTCTTGCCACTTGCGATCTCTCTTTGCCTGGTGCGACTGGACAGGAAGGAACGATTGAAATCGTATTTACAAATGTTCGCCGCGGGCTGGCTCTCCGTCATCGGATTGGGGATTGCGTGGCTTTGCTTCAATGGTGCACTTTCCCAATTTCTATTCGAGAATTTTGTCGGTGGACCAAGCGCAAAAGCGAATATATTTTTCAATCATATCGAGTTCGCATCGCAGTGGTGGTGGGCAATTCTACCGGCATTTATCGCGGCTATCATTGCTTGCTTCCCAATGACAAGGTCCACAAAATCGAAGTCTCTTGAAAAAAACGGACTGAGTGGACTTCTTTTGATACTCGCCCTCGGGCTCTCTGCAGTCGGTTTAGGGGTAAGTTTCGGCTTCCAAGATTTCGATCAGATGTTTTGGGCGATACCAAAGGTGATGCAGATAGCACTGACTTACTTCACCCGTTTTGCCGCGGTTTTCTTTCTCGTAGTTTTGCTGTTTAGGCAGAAAACCTTGTCAGAACGGGGCAGTCAGCATCTGGTTTTAACAATCATAGCCTTCGCTATAGGCGGTACTCTTTCACTGTCGGCGGCCTCGATCGAATCGATGCTTGTTCCCGGTCTCGCGTACCTGATTGCCGCATTACTGGACTCCGGCAGTAAATTCCGCAACGCTATAGGTTACTGTTTCGCGGCGCTGGCAATTGCCCTGGGTACTTTTGGAAAGATGCTGATTCCTTACACCTTCATGGGTGTGTCGGAACCACCAGTCCGCCTTGCCAAATTCGAATCGAGCGTTCCACGCCTGAAAGGTTTTTTTCTTCCGAAAGAGACCGTAAAATTTGTCGATTCGACCGTCGATATAGTCAAAAAATATTCGAAGCCGGAGGACACCATCTACATTTACCCCGACTTCAGTTTGCTCTACGCACTCACGGATCGTCGCTGCCCGACTCATTCTTATCATCATGTCATCGATATCGTCTCAGATCAACTAGGTGAGAGCGAGGCAAAACTGATCTTGGAGAAGCGACCAGCGGTGCTTATCTACTGTCAGGAGAAAGCTCTCACCTATCTCGAAAAATGTTGGCGCCACGGCAAACCGAGTGGACTGCGGGAGATTCAAAGAGCCTGCGAAGAGCTCTCCAGGGGCTATCGCCAGATCCAGACAGTAGAAACGTGCGGCTGGCAATACTCTGTTTTCATCAGACCAGACGCGCTGGAGCGCGCCGACTAGTCTTTCGAAACTGGCGCCGGAACCGACTTGTCCCCAGGGCGAACATAGACATCTATATTTTTACCGCCAACGTGAAATGTTTTTTCCAGGCGATACTCGGAGGCGAGTCGATCGCACGCTTCCTGGATATGACGTAATCCGCTGCGCTTGCCATCGCGCCATCCCGTCTCGAGAATACTCACTTCCTTTTCGCTCAGCCGAACATAGACGAGCACTGCCGGTCGGTTCTCGAGCAGAAGATTAGACTCGCTCAGCGCAGATTCATCAGATGTAATGTCAATATTGTGGAAGAAAGAGTGCGTCGGATGAAGCCTGCCCGTGAGCGAGTAGAGAATAGCAATTTCGGGATAGACAAAAATTTTGTCCGTCGGCTTCGAGTTCTCATTGATGATTTTGGTTGTACCATCAAGAAAATCCACGACTTCTTGCGGAAGCAACAGCCCCTTCAACATAGGCAAGGTCGAAGCGACGGTCGCCGTGCGCACAGGAGGTTCGGTGATCTCGGTGAACGAGTACGGTCGAATCAATTTGCCAATCGTCACGACCGAGATAGTTATGCAAATTCCGACGTACAAAAATCTGCTACGCATCTTTCCTGACGACTCGAGCACGGCCGCCATGATCAAGCCGAGACTCGGGATTGTCATCGGTTCGAACGCAGGGAAAGAAAGTGAAATGAAGAATGTACAAGTGAAACAAACAATGGCTAAAAGCAGAATTTGAACTTGGCGCTGAGACTTGATCGTTGCCCACCGAAGTGCCGAGATCGCAAGAAAAATAATCAGCGTGTAGTAAGCAATGTAGATGAGAGTAATCTGAACGCATCGACAGAGAAATGCGAATAGTTCGATGAGCTCCTGGTTTCCAATTGCAAATCCAACGCCAATTGCTAACAGTGGGAATACCATCGCTGCCACGAAGTTCGTCCAGGAAGCCTTCCCCTCCTCCGAAGTGTCATCACTGTTTGCGGCAGACAGCAACGGTTTTTGCACAAGAATTGCAGCGATTATCGCCACAATATTCAACGGCCAGTAGATGCAAATGTATTTGATTTGATTAGTAAACAGATTACCTTTGGCGCGAGGACCAGATACAAAATTCTCATTGATGAATACGTCAAGCGCACCATTGCACCATAGCCACGCAACTCCAGCAGCAATTACAAGAATCCATCCAAGTCCGAAGAGCTGAGGAAAGCACTTTGCTTTTTTGAACTCGTTCAGTCGGATGAGACTAAACAAGGTAACAACCGGCAGAAAGAACGAGATACCGATTCCAACAGTCTGCTTGGTGAGTAAAGACATGCCGCACAGCACACCAGCGGCCAACGACAGAAGTGAAAAGGCACGGAAAGAGCGCTTTGTTTTGAGGGCAAAACTCGTTGTAAATCCGGCCGAGACAGCCCAGAAAATCGTATCGAAATTAGGAACATCAAGAGCATCGGTCACATCGCCGCAGCAAAGCACGAGGCATAGAATCACACTCCAGCACGCCACCTGAGGACGGAAAAGCCGAGTAAGCCAAAAGTAGCAGACCAACCCCAGGGCAACCCGCATGAACACGCCAACCAGGCGCATGGCAATCAGATATTTTCCAAGCAGTGGAATAAGACACGCTGCTTTTATGATGCTCAGAAACGGTATCGGGCAGAAATAATCTCTGTACGGAACGACCCCCTCAGTCAGAAGCAGCCCAGCCACAAAGGTGCCTGAGCCGGATCGCAGACCGGCAAAATGCGTCGCATAAGTAAACATAAAAGTCAGCGCTACAACAACGAGTATCGACGCACCTATAAGAACTGATGAGCGGCGATTCAAGGGGGCTATTGCCTCTAAACAATAAGACTCAACGCTGAGATTAATCTACCCTTTCACTAATAAGGGCAATCGCGTGAATAGGACCTCGCAGCTGGTGGTGCCGACCGGTGCTCACCTTGTATAGTTACATTTGTCCATGGAGGGTGTTCAGTGCTCGATAAGATTGTTCAAGAAGATCTCGATTACATAGTTTCATCTCCACTACCCTGGCATACATTGGCTGGAAAGACCGGTCTCGTAAGCGGTGCTAATGGTCATCTTGCTTCGTACATGATAGAAACTTTGTTGCATCTGAATGACAAGTTTCCTTCAAACCAACCAGTCAAAGTGATCGCGCTCGTCCGTAATGAAGAAAGGACGCGAGAGAAATTCGCTCATCGCATGGGGAGAGACGATCTTCAGATCGTGGTCAGAGATTTTCAGCAGCCCATAGTGATAGATCAACCGGTCAATTTCGTTGTTCATGCGGCATCAACGGCATCATCGGTGAAGAACAACAGAGTTCCTGAAGATCTTTATGGTGCCAATGTCCTCGCCACTTTTCACTTGCTCGAGCTCGCGCGCCTTCACAAGGTGGATCATTTTTTGTACTTCAGCTCTGGTGAAGTCTACGGCAAACTCAGACCGGAGCAGATACCGGTTAAAGAGGACTGCTACGGGGCTATAGATCCGACCAGGATTCGCAGCTGTTACGCAGAATGCAAGAAGATTGCCGAAAATATGTGCGCCTGCTGGTTCCACCAATACGGCGTACCCGCCAAAATTGTCAGACCATGCCATACATTCGGACCGGGCCTGAGCCTGGTGGATGGACCGATATTTGCCGACCTTCTCAACGATCTCCTCAATCGTCGACCGTTAAAACTGAAAAGCGACGGAAAGGCACTCCGAACATTCTGCTATCTTGCCGATGCGACGCTTGCATACTACTGGGTGATGTTTAACGGACAGCAAGGCGAGCCCTACAACGTCGCTAACGACAAGGCTACTACAACCATCTCCGACCTAGCCGATTCACTTGCCAGCGCATTTGATACCACTGTCGACCGTCCACCGCCGGCAACAAGCCCACCGGTAGAGATCTGGCCGGACGGAACACCCGACACGACAAAACTGAAGAGCCTGGGTTGGTCTGCCAAGACATCCCTGGTCGACGCCTTCCGCCGCACACTCACAAGCCTCGAAACGGCCAAGAGCTGCGAAAGCTGACTACTTCCGCAAGCCTCGAGAGATGTCAGAATGCACGTGACTGGAGCATTTGTTATACTCATGAACACTGTCGAGCTTTGGGTTTAGATGAACAACACAACTCTCTCTGCGCAAGCCAGTCGCGTGTGCCCGGTATGCGGTTCGGACAACAAAGAGCTGCTGTACGAGCAGCGTTTTTTCACGCTTCCAGAGGGCAGCCCGCTCTCCGGCTATGACGTCGTCATTTGCACTTGCTGCGGATTGGCTTTTGCAGATCGGATACCACCAGCCCAGGTGTTTTACGATTATTACGAACGCCAGTCCAGAGTGGAGATGGCGTATCGTGGCGGAGAAGATACAGAGTTTGACAAGAAGCGCTTTGTTCGCTACACAGACTACATTTCGCAGCAGTTTGCAGACAAAAACATTCGCATTCTCGACATCGGCTGCGGACGCGGCGGACTGCTTGCTGAGCTTCGACAGCGCGGATTCGTCAATGTATACGGTTTGGATCCATCACCAAATTGCGCACGAATCATAAACGAGCTTTACGGAATACCTGTGGCCGTCGGCAACATCACGAATCATACATTGTCAGCGCAGCAATACGACTTGATCATTATGTGCGGCGTCCTCGAACACTTGCCTGATCTCAAGCTCGCCTTCAACGAATTGAGAAATCTCTTGCCGGACGGCGGCAGCCTGCTTCTGGACGTGCCAGATGCCAGCTCGTTTCACACCGTTCCCGATGCACCATTCCAGGAATTCAGCATTGAGCACATTGCCTTTTTTGCACCAAAATCGCTCGCCAATCTCCTTGCCGTGTATGGATTCACGGAGATTGATACGGCCAGATGGTTGTTGCAATATAGCAAAACAACAATTATGCCTTCGGTTACTGGATTGTTCAGAAAGGCGGCCAGTCCTGGAAGTTGGTCAAGAGATGATGAAACCGAGACAGGATTGAAACTGTATATCGATAAGTCTAACACTGAAGAGCATCGCGTCGCCGCCATCTTGGAAGAGCTTGCCGACAGTGGCAGAGAGTTCGATGTCTGGGGTGCAGGAACTCATACTCTGCATTTGCTTGAAGCGACGCCTTTAGGGCGCTGCAAGATTGGCGCATTTATCGACTCGAGTCCAAAATTGCAAGGGAAAGAGCTTTCTGGACGCCCCATTCTGGCACCTTCTACACTGAAAGAGCGTAATAACCCGATCGTGATTTCTAGTCGAGTTTTTCAAGCAGACATAGTCAAGCAAATCCGCGACACGCTCGATCTAGACTGTGAGCTGGTTCTGCTTTACGACGTTTAAATTCGAACGCGCAGTAGAAACTTCGCAAGCGCCCCCGTCACCGAACGAAACAGGCTTTAGGAGATGATTCAGTGCAGACAAACATCATCGCGTCACCTGCGATTTTGATGCAATCTCGAAACGAATACTATTTCTTGGTAGTAACCGGCGCCGTCTCGACAATCACTTTCTCTGATTCCGGTGCGAGCTTAATCAACATGTTTTCCCTGAGCTCGTCACGGGACAATAAGGGAGAGAGATCCTCCAGCGGCATGGACAACATCGAACCATCAGGCTGAGGAATTGCAGAACACTTAGGCCACAACGCCTCATCTTTCACCAGCTTCACATCACAGAGAAACGGTCCTTTCTGCTGAATTGTATATGCAATTTGCTCGTCTAGCGTCGATGCATCTTCGATCGAGATAGCAGGAATGCCGACGACCCTGGCGATTTCAGCGATGTCCGGTAGAAGCAGATTAGATTCGGAACCGGTCCCGATGTATCGTCCCTCGAAGTAATTGCGCTGAGTGTTGCGAATTGAAGCGTATCCCTGATTGTTCAGAATAACCATTCGCACGGGCAGATTTAGAGCTCGTATCGTCATCAACTCTTGAATGTTGAACTGAAAACTGCCATCACTTTCAATCCCGAAGAACTCCTTACCATGAGCCATACCGGCACCGATTATGGCAGGCAATCCGTATCCCATCGCACCCAGACCGGAAGTCAGAAAGACCCTCTGACCAGGCTTGTTTTGAAATCCACTGTAAAAAATTTCAATCGCCAGCCCTGAGCTCCCCGTCACAATCAAGGTGTCTTCTGGCAGATGTTTCGACAAAACTCTGACCAGATCGTAGTGGCTGATAGGCCCACTCGTCGGGATCGGCACGCCCTCGCCTACAGGATAACGCCGCTTCCAGAGCGCCAATCGATCATGCCAGCTCTGTCGGTCCACTTGGCCAAACTCGCTCCGGCAATCAAGCATTGCCTCGATGAATTCTCTAGCATCGGCGCAGATAGCCAGTTCTATTGGCATGTCAAACTTTTCGAGCTCATGAAGATCGACATCGATAATTACCTTTTTGGCCTCACGACCGAACTTAGCAGGATTGAAAGCGGTAACTACATTGTCTAATCTTGCACCAATGCAAATGAGCAGATCGCTGTTTTGAACGGCAAAGTTCGGTGGGCGTTGGGCAACGGTTCCCGGTCTGCCAATGCTGAGAGGATGGTCGCTCGAGATCAAATCAAGCGCATTCCAGGTGGTGGCAACCGGAATATTGAGTTCTTCGTATAGCTGCCGAAACTGCCTGGCAGCGCCCGAAAGCCGCACGCCATGACCAGCAACGATTAGTGGTCTCTGCGCTTTATTGATCAATTCGATCACGGCAGACGCTTTCGCCTTTAAGTCGCTGCTCGTGGAGACTGCCTCAGGCTCATAACCTTCGAGTTCGTCGATATCGACGACCGACGCTTGCACATCGAGCGGCACATCAAGCCACACCGGACCACGCCTACCATTCGTCGCCAGATGAATGGCTTTCTCGACATGGTAGCGAATAGTTTTGGGTTCGAGAACCGTGACAGCGTATTTTGTGATCGGCTTGACGATAGAGACGATGTCGACCTCTTGCGGTCCCTTTTGTCGGACACCGCTGTCCTTCATCAAATCAGCCCGCTTCACCTGGCCGGATACTACCATCATAGGCACGGACTCGATCCACGCTCCTGCCACGCCAGTCACGGCATTGGTACCACCAGGTCCGGTGGTGACCATAGCGACGCCTAGAGTCTCGTTGATTCTGGCATAAGCTTCGGCAGCTATCGCAGAGGCCTGCTCGTGATGATTGGCGACGAATGCAAGCTCGCTACTCCTCGCTAACGCATCATTCAGATGCATCGCCCCACCGCCAGGAACGAGGAAAACATGCTTTACTCCAAGCCTCGCAACGGCCGCGAGGATATAGTCGGTTACGCGAAGAAGATTGCTCATTTTACGAACGGTTTTATCGTCTTTCTAGTTTGCTCTAACACCAGTCTTCACACCTTTGCGATCCGGCACTGGGACCGAGGCGTCAGGTCTTCTCTTCGTTACTGTGTTCCAATGATTGATCACGGTCTTGCGGTCTGTATAGTTGTTGATTGAATCATCGGTATAAACAGAGTCGTTAAGGAAGTGAGTCGAAGATATCTCTTCGAAGACCGAACCGAGATCGCTCTCAAAGGAGTGCGGCATTCCTGGCTCGACTACAATCATCTCGCCGGCGCCATATTCTTTCGTGACACCATCCAGGGTGACTCGTAGCGTGCCGTGGAGCACATGCAAGGTCTCGTCTTTTTTCTTATGGAAATGGGTGGGATGCTTCTGTCCGGGCAAGACTGCGATTATTTTCTTGCAGTAATCACGATTGATCAAGGTGATTAAAACAGCGCCAACCTCATCGAATTTTTCAAGACCGTAATGATGCGAAATTTCCAGCTTGGTACCCTGCGGAATGACGATGTTGCCTTCCTTGAGAAGGAGCTGAATTCTGGTCACGATCGAAAGAATCGACTCACGTACGCACTCTAGATCTGTATTGATGCGCGTCACTGCCGCTCCGGCAGGGATGTCTTCGACCGCACGAAAACGCGTGTACTTAGACCACTCGTTAGCGGTAACGTGATCTTCGATAGTCGGAATTGCGAAGAAAATATCGTTGGCTCGCAGCGATTCTCCGGCCTTGATTTCGCGTTTTGCAAACACTCCGCGACGGAGAGACAAAAGCGTGGAAATTTCCTTCTCAGTCGGCTCTACCCGTCCTTCTGCAATACCGAGCATGTCGAAGGCTTTAACCGCTTCCTGGAGCCATTCCTTCACTTGAAGCGGACTGGCCGAGTAATCGTTATTGGAATACTTGTCTGTTGGAACACCAACATGCTTTTCGAACAGCGTGCATCCCTTGGCGATTGACATCACCAACGCAAGCTTCTCGCCCGGTACTTCATGCGTCGAATAACCGATGCGAAGATGAGGAAATCGAGTACGAAGCAAATCGATTTGATTGAGCTGCATGTTTTCAGCTCGGGTCGGATACTCCGCAATGCAGTGCATGAGCGCGAAATCTTTGAAGTGGTGCTCGCAGAAGTCGGAGACGTTGTCGATGTCGCTGAGACTGGCACCCGCAGTGGAGAGAATCAGAGGTAGCTCAGTGGCCATCGCCCTCTCAATAAGGGGCCAATCGGCGAAAGAACAACTGCCGATTTTCAAGATGTCAAAACCGTCGTCGACAACTTGAGCAACCGACTCCTCGTCGAACGGCGTACACATAGCAGTGAAGCCGTTTTCCTTGATAGCTGCCACGAGACGGCGACGCTGATCCTTACTCAGTTTTGTCTCTGAAAAACGCTTGACGTACTTGATGTCATCGCGTCCCTTAAAATCGGGATGAATAAAAGTGTCTAGATCGCGATACTGAAGCTTGATCGCAAAGTTAAATGGAAAATCCTTGGCAACTTCCCTCAGCTCTTTGATAATTCGAATTCCATGTTCCACATCGCCCATGTGGTTATTGGCGAGCTCGAGGATGAACAGTCTATCGGGTATTTGGCTCATGGCTTGCCCGCCTTCTTCTGGTGACATCTGAATTATATCTACCCTCCCCTCTCCTCCGATAACATGACCCGGTCACGAAGGATTCAGAATTATGTCAGCTTTCACGCCAATTTACGAGCAAACTGGCGCTGTACACGCCATCTCAAATCCGAGCAGCCGGATGCAGCTTGAAAATTAACGGTCTGAGAGCGAGTCCGCGCTCATAGTAGTTGTGGACCTGGTAGACGAGTCTTCGATTGACCTTTGCAAATCGCTCAAGCGGAGCCGTGCTGTGATTGGTGGGTTGTCAAAATTGATTCTTTCTCGCTCGATCACAAATGGTCGATTGAGAAGCTGGCGATGGCTCGCGCCAATATATTCGCCAAGCAGACCAATGAAAATCAATTGCACTGAGAACATGCCGAACATGCCGATGACCAATGGCGCCATACCAAGCGGAAACGACGACCAGAAAATCAATTTCACGATCAAATAGATGGTGGCAACAAGAAAACTGAGTCCTGCTAGAGTAAAACCCATGATCGTCGCGATTCGCATTGGAATTACAGAATGACTTGTCAAGCCATTCATAGCGATGTCGTAGAGGTCATACCACCTGTACTTGGTTCTTCCGTGAATTCGCTCGGGCTGCTTGAACGTCACCTTGGCGATGGTAAATCCAAGCTCGAAAATCAGGCCTCTGAAAAAAGGATAGCTGTCGTCGAGCTGCCTGAGCTCCTTTATAACGCACTTGTCATACAGACCGAAGCCGGTATAGTGCTCGATAAGCTTTATGTTGGCAAACTTATTCAAAAGTTTGTAGAAAACTGTTCGCAGCAGAAAGATAATCCAGTTTTCCTCAGACGACTCCTTGACTGCGGCCACGACTTCGGCTCCAGATTCCCACGCGGTGATGAACGCGGGAAGCAATTCCGGCGGCTCCTGCAAGTCCGACGCCATCGGACATACAGCATCGCCACTCGCTTGCAGGAAAGCATGGTAGGAAGATCGCAACACGCCGAAATTCCTATTATTGACAATGATTTTTATGCGCCTATCCTGCTCTGCGACCATCTTGAGCTTTTTCACGGTGCCATCAGTGGAAGCATTGTCGATGAAAATGACTTCGTAGTCATATTGCGGCAACGTCGAGAACACAGCTCGGATACGCTCGATCAGGATCAGGACGTTGTCCTCTTCGTTGAAACAACCAGAAACTATGCTAATTTTCTTCAAGAACGCCCCCTGAGATCGCTTGCAACCAGCGTCAGACGTTTATGAGTCGCACAAGCTACTTTAGACAACTGGTCACAGACCTCGGAGAAAGAATCAACCTCGAACGCACCGTCGGTATTCAGTGCCTTAGCGTACAGTCGCAAAGTGTTACTTTGGTCGTGTTGGTGGGAAGTACAAGAGTAGAATTCTAACTTACTATTGAGGCCATCGTGACCATAGCATCAGAGACTGAATTGTATACGGCGTGCCCAATCTGCGGTAGTAAAGAGCTATCCGACCTCTACACCGTTCATGATTTCACTATCTCCGAATGTCGTAAGTGCACTCTTGTTTTCGTACGCGAAAAGATGACGAGCGAGACTCTTGGACCATTCTATGAGAAGCATGGTTACGACTACGTTTACGACGACGAAAAGAATCAGGAAAATCTAAAGTTCTACTACAGACGCCTGAAGCAAGTCCTCAACAAACGTCAAAAGCCCGGGAAGGTTCTCGACATCGGCTGCAATCGCGGTCAATTTTTGGATGTTATGGGCGAAGAATGGGAGCGTTATGGCACCGAGTTCACCAAACGCTGGGCGGATGAAGCACGAGCCAAGTATGGCGAAAAGAACATTCACCAGGGTCCGCTGTCAACTTACGACTTGGAAGGCAAGCTCTTCGATGTAGTCACTATGCTGGATGTGCTCGATCACTGCCCCCAACCCGTCGACGACTTAAAACAAGTGAATCGAGTATTAAAGAAGGGCGGATTGGTCGTCGTGAAAGTTCACAACATCTCGTGCCTGTATGCCCAGATCACGAAAGACCAGTTCTACGCGATCTCGCCGCCCGGCCACCTGTTCTACTTCAACAAAGCAACTCTGAAAGAATCGCTCAAACAGGCTGGATTCAAGGTCGTCTCCAACATGTTCATCGGACATGTCCTCGATTTGAAAACCGTGCCCTATCGGCTGGCTCGCGGTGCACAGTCAGGCTTTTACTTCAACGCATATCAAATGCTCAATAAATCCCCATTGGGCAACATGAAGATTTACAAGGACCTGCACGACATTATCACAGTATTGGCCGTCAAAGAGACAGAAGCTTAGAAGGTACCGGACAGCGAAAACGACGTGCTACAGTGGATTTATGGGCACCGAAATATAGGATGATCGACGATGCAGTCTTATTCCAAACTCCAGGATCCAGACAGAGACTCGTCTCTGGCCAAACAATTGCCTCTGGCTCATCCATGGGCGATGTATCTGGAACTTACCAACCGATGCAATTTCAAGTGCAGATTTTGTCCTGAATCGATTCCTGATTACGTGGAAAAGGTAGGTGGTATCAGCTATCTCGACATGGATCAATTCAAGAAAATCTGTCATGACTCTGTCGAACTCGGCAAACTGAAGGTGCTGCGATTTTACATGTTGGGTGAGCCTTTCCTTCACAAAGAGCTGCCCGAAATGGTCGCCTACGCTAAGAAAATAGATATGGCCGACAGGATTGAAGTAACTTCCAATGCGTCTGCCATCAATCAGAAGAATGCCGAACGCATTCTCGAGAGCGGTCTGGATTATCTCCGCATCAGCATTTACGGCATGACTCCGGAAAGACACAAGGAGATCACTCAGACAAATGTCAGCCCAGAGTTGATTAGAACCAACATTGCTAATCTCTGGGAGATGAAACAGAAGACTGGCGCTAAGAGCCCATTTGTTTACATCAAAATGATCAACCCTTTCGATCAAGAAGAAGAAAAACGCTTTTTTGAAACCTACTCGAATATCTGCGACGAAATTCGACTCGAGCGGCCGATGAACTGGGACAACCCTAATGAAGCTGATTTCATCGACAATGTTTACGGCGAGAAAATTGAAAAAGCCGCTCTATTCCGTTTTCCAAAACAGGTTTGTGCATTTCCTTTCTACACCACCGTCGTTCATTCCTCCGGCGATGTGAGCGTCTGCGGAGTGGATTGGGAGAAGAAAACTGTCGTCGGCAACATTTTCAAGCAAAGCCTGAGAGATATCTGGAACGGCCCTGAATTACGTGCGTTTCAGCGCATGCATATAGAGCGCCGGAAAGAAGAAAATGACGCTTGTCGCAATTGCACTTATCTCTACACGTATCCAGACAACCTGGACGAAATCACCGATTTCGATTCTCTCATGGAGCGCCAATCTGTCTTGAATAAATCCACTACATAAATTCAAGGATTTGAGGTTGCGAACAGAATGAGACGATTGCCCAAGTTCGTGCAGATTTGTCTACGACTTGCGGTCAGCCTGCTTTTGTTCGCAGCACTGTTTATTTTGGGGAAGATTGATCTGACGGAATGTTTGAAGATCGCTGCCAAGGCGAATCCTCAATACCTCACAATAACAATCTCGCTCGTCGTTGTCACTATCATCATAAGCGCACTGCGGTGGCAGCGACTAGCAGTCGCTGTCGGTTTGCATCAACCTCTCTGGCGTTTTGTTCAGTACACTTTCGTGGGCGCATTCTTCACGCTCTTTCTGCCTGCTACCCTGGGCAGCGATGTGAGCCGCGCGGTTAGCCTTTCCAAGAATACAGGACAGCCAGGCGTTGCGACCTACTCTGTGTTGGCGGACCGCGTCATAGGTCTGTTCGTACTGCTGATGCTCGGCGCGGTTAGCCTCTCCTTCTGCCCCGACCAGAAATTGGTGCCATTCTTTTTAAAGATAACTATAGTGGTCGGCACCCTCGCCATGCTACCGATTTTAAATTTCCTGCCGCAGCTCTCCATGCGACTTTTAGGAGAAGGTAATTGGTTGACCAAACAACTACACGGACCATGTGCAGAAGTCTACTGGAACGACCGGGGAGTTGTCGTGGTGGCACTACTGCTATCGCTCTTGATGCACACAGTCTTCGTCCTCAGCCATGCGGTACTGGCTCAGTCTCTCGGGATAACGAACGTGCCGCTCTGGTACTTTTTCTTTATGCATTCGAGTGTGGTAATGTTCGCGCTCATCGTTCCCAACATCTCTGGCATTGGAGTTCGCGAATTCGGTTATACCTATTTCCTGACTCAGGCCGGCGTCAATCAAGCGTTGGCAGCCAGTTACGCGATAATGTGGCTGGGCTTGACGCTAGGCAATTCGCTCTTAGGAGGAGCGGTCTATTTGCTCGGACACTTTCAGATCGAAAAGGAGCAGGAAGAGTCCACCGCATAACACTACGTCTGGAACGAAAGAAACAACATCGTGGCGAAACGCGTTCTTTTTCTAGCTCTGGTATCAATTGCGCTTGTGCAAGCATTCGCCTATGGACCGATTGCCTATTCCAGCGATGATTGCTCTTACCTGGACCAGGCAAGATACTTTTCGCACTTCGATTGGCTCAACGGTGTAAATGGGTATTGGAGCCCTCTCTATCCGTTCGTTTTAGGATTGCTGTTTAAACTTTTCAATACGAGTTCGCAAGACCACGCATCGGTCGCGAAGTTCGTGAACGTCGCGATTTTCATCGGTTTGTTCTTCGCTTTCGATTTCTTTCTCCGACAATTCATTCTGCTGTACAAAGAGAAGATTCAACTCCTATCGGCCAGGGCAAGAGTTAGCGATCGCCAGTGGATGGTGGTCAGCTACAGCCTCTTCGCTTGGGTGTTCCTGGCAGTAATGGCGATCAACCAATCGACACCAGACCAACTTGTCGCAATTAGTTTTTTCTTGTCTACCGCGATAGTAATGCAGATATATAGAGACCCAAAGCTGTGGCGCTTCGCGCTTCTCGGAGTCGCGCTCGGAATGGGCTATCTAGCTAAAGCGGTAATGGTACCAGCGGTGGTGACATTCATCTTTTTGTCAACCTGGAAAGTTGCGAAGCTGAAACAGAAGCTTGTCTGCACTCTTATCACAGTCGCCTCCGCTGCGCTGGTAGCGAGTCCCTACATTACGGCGCTCACCATAAAAACCGGGCGATTCGCCGTGGGCTCGTCAGCAGGACTCAACTACATGCTCACGGTGGCTTGCCGCTACCGCCCCCTGGGCCCGAATCCCGAAGATGTCATAAAAGCCTGTCCGCACCCGATCAAAATGCTATCGACCGACCCCGACATCGCAGAGTTCGGTGGCGTATTCGATGTCACATTTCCGCCTTGGTACGACCCTGGATACTTCGCTGAGGGGCTTAAAGTCACGATCAATCCGGTTGGTTCGATAATCAGCATAGTCGAAAACATCGCGTACATATTTTACGTGCTGGGCTGGGAGCTGATGCTTGCCTGGATCGTTGGTTTCATTGTGTCCAGACGTTTTTCCAGTGGATTGAAGGATTTGAATCACTTCACGATAGTCTGGTTACCCGCACTGGTTACGGGCATGGCTCTTAGCGCAATCATCGGTCTGGCTCTCGGTTTCACCTGCCAGAGATACTTTTCATTCATTATCGTCATGTTGTATCTGACGTACCTGTGCGCCTGTAAATTCTCGGACGACGAAAGAGGAAGCCGAGCGCTCAAAGCATCTATCGCGACTCTCTGTATTATCGCCATTACTTTTGCCGCGACGCGAATCGGAAGCGACATGGTGCGAGCCTTCAACCGCCCTCCCGATCAAAACCGGCTGGTTGCATCCCAGTTGATCGAAATGGGTGCAAAGCCCGGCGATAAGGTGGCAGTGATCGGCCGAGACGGAGTTGAATGGGCTCGCTATGCAGATTTGCGGATTGTCGCGTATCTATCGATGTATGAGCACGATGGCAAGAATGAAAAACAACTTCTGAAGGATATCGTTGAGAAGTTCAAACCGAGCGGCGCTCGCACCATCGTATACTTTAGACAGCCTGTGACTGAGTACGTTATCGAAGAGACCGCATTCTTGCAAAACTTCAGAGAGTTGATAGCCAAGATTGTTGGTGGAAAGGCGCAGAAAATTCAAGTTGCTCCATTCTTCGGAGATGACGCCGTAAAGGACTGGCACAAATTGGATGGTCTGGACATTTTCGTCTATCGCTACTAAAGCCAGGTCGACCAGCCCTTTTCCGCGCTACGCCGCTTTGTTTGGCTAACTAACTTTGCTCTTCGTGATAATCCATCTCTGTATTGACGTCCCAGACGTTCGACTTATCAGTAATTCCTTGCGTAAGGTTGTCGACCGTCACCATTGCCGTCAACATGGCATGGTCCTGATTGTTGTATCGGTGCATTCCGTTGCGACCGACAGGATGCAGGTTTTCATATGAATCCAGAAATTCGCGCAGCTCGGAGAAACGATCATATGTGCCAAAGTAGCCGGGATATGTCTTTGGCATTCGAATAACAGTTGCATCGATCACCTGGGCGCTCTCATCAAGAATTCCGATCTTCTTCAGCTCCTGGGCACCAAGCTCGATCATCTCTTTGTCCGTCTTTCTCCAGAGGTCATCAGTATCATTGCAAAAATACTCAAGACCAAGCCAAACTTGAGACTGATTAGCCACCATGTAAGGGCTCCAGTTGTTGAATATTTGCAAGCGACCGATAAAAACATCCGGCTCCTGAATGTAGATCCAGTTGTCTTTGATAAGTTTGGCACCATTAGCGCTTTCCTTATCTTTGAGCTTGAGGTTTTCAACCAGCACACCGACAGTTATAAAATCGCGATACAGCAGTCCCTCGCTTACCTCTTTTACGTTCGCCGGCACCTCTGTTTGAAGCGCGCGAATGAGATCTTTGATAGGCATCGACGAGAAAAATATGTCGCCTTCGAATCGACGCTCCTCTCCGGTCGCGTTGACCGCATTGATGGCGACAATCTTGTTGCCTTCGACTTCGATGCCTTTCACCTTGAAGTTTTTATGTATCTCGGCACCCTTTGAGAGCACAATGCTGGCGACCGTTTCCCAAACCTGACCCGGACCGTATTTCGGATAGAGAAATTGCTCAATCAAGCTGGTCTCGAGATCTTTCTTTTTAACATCCTTCATCGGTTGAACAATCTTTCGAACCGCGTGCTTGATCGCCTTGATAATCGACAATCCCTTGATTCGCTGAGCGCCCCAGGATGCGTCGATCTTTTGGCAGGGCACGCCCCAAACTTTTTCTGTGTACGATTTGAAAAACGTACGATAGAGTTCGCGACCAAAACGATTGATGAAAAACTGTTCGAGGTTGGCTTCTGGTTTTATCGGCCAAGCCATAGATCGCATGTAACTGAATCCGATTTTCGCCGTTTTGAAAATTCCAAGCTTCATTACCGTGTCAGGGCTGAGGCTAATTGGATAGTCGAACAAGCGACGCATAAAATATAGTCGAGACTTACGCTCCCGCAGAAGCATCACCTTGTCTTCTACGGTCGGATCAGGACCGGTCTGAGGCACGGTGAAGTCGCGCTTTGCACCTTGATAAGCGATGCGCGCAATGCGCGTGCCCGTCGATTGCATGGGCAAGATATCCATCCACCAGTCCATGACACGATCGGACTTCGAGAAAAAACGGTGACCGCCAATGTCCATGCGATTCCCTTTGTACTCGACAGTGCAAGAGAGACCGCCAATCCGATCGCTAGCCTCGATAATCACAGGCATGTAGTCAGTGCGCGAAAGAAGCTCATACGCAGCAGTGAGTCCTGCTGGACCCGCACCTATGATGACCGCTGTTTTAGTTGGCATGCGCTCCTTAGATTCCCCGGTTGAGGCGAAAATAGAATTGTAACAAGTCTATCGACGCGATTCCGACGCTTGCCAACGAGCTATTTGTGGGAAGTAGTAATGGTATAATCAGGCTCATTTAGCTAGTCTGCGCTGCCTTGGTAACGCACAAATGGAAAAGAATGAATCAACCAGACGGACTGGGGTACCAGTCGTCATTTTTCTTACTGTTGTTTCATTCTTGGTGGCACACGTCCAAACTGTCACCTGGACCAACAACATTGCCTGGGACTCGGTCTCCTATCTTGATTTAGCAGACGCATTCCGGCTCCAGAATTATCCTCTATTTCTAAACCCATATTGGAGTCCGTTATATCCAATGCTCTTCGCATTGCTAAGACTTTTCTGTCCAGCCATACAGATGGAGAGGTCGTTGCTTTGCATAATGCAATACTTTTGTTTCATCCTCTTCGCGTTGGCCTGCTGGTACTTCTGGCGCAGTGCTTGGAAATTGCACGTTTACTATTCGCAGAAAGACGGCACCAGCCCATTGCCTCAGAATGCGGCATTTCTGTTTTTCACCTGTGTATCGATGGTATCGGGTCTGGTGATAGGCGATGTCTCGAAACGAACACCCGACCTGTTGGCAGGTGCGCTGTACGTATTCGGAAACGGCGCAATACTATCTTGCCTTTTTCAGAAAAACAACGAGAGCAGATTTGCGCTTACCGGAATCTTCATGGGACTGGCGTATCTGACAAAGTCGTTTTTTGTAAGTTGGTCGATTCCGTGCATTGCGCTGATGAGGTGGCGAGGCAAGGACTATGGATTTCAAAGCATAAAGTCGATGCTTTTGCTCCTCGTCCCCCTGGCGCTGCTAGCGGCACTGTATGTAGTACCGCTTTCGATCTCGCTCGGACGACCCACCATTGGCGAGTCGGGGAAGTACCAGCTCATTTTTTGTACAACGGAGAATCTCTTACCGTCGGTTCCCCTGGTTCATGGCTCGCGCGAGACCTTGCACCCTGCGCGCATTCTGTTCGAAGATCCAAAAGTCTATGAGTTTGATAAACCTTTTAGTGTCACGTACTCACCATGGTTCAACCCTCATTATTGGAACGACGGAATAAAAATCGAAATCAACTGGCCGTTGTTTTGGGCTATGTTGGCGGAGAAAGCGATGGTGCTGGTCTATTCGTTCGGCATCTATGTCGGCGTTTTATGGCTTTATCTCGTTGTAACTACACGAACCTTCTTTCCGTTTTCACTCGATCGCATAAAAACTCTCTCCCCGATCATATGCTGTGCTTGGCTTAACGTCGTAGTTTTATTGGTCGTTACGGTCTGGCCACGATATCTTATCGGTTTGATTCCGCCAATCTTTGCAGGAATTATTCTCTGTTTTCGATACAAGTCGAACAACGCGGCGAAGTGTATGGCACAGGGCTTATCGATTCTCTCAGTGCTTATGCTTCTTTCTTTCTCATGGCAAAGCTTCATGCATTGCTTCTACGGATTTCCAGAGCTGCGTGCGGTCGTGAGCAAGATGACAGGAGCGTCTCTACCATCTCCAGCCCCGGATGCTCATTCTGCGACTGCGAACAAATTAAAAGAACTAGGCGTCCAACCTGGCGACAAAGTTGCGCGAATAGCGAAGCAAGAGTTCGGCGAATTCTACTGGGCGCGCCTTGCCGAAGTGCGCATCGTATGCGAATCCGTAGATCCAGACGGCTTCTTCAAAGCCGCCCCAAATCGCAGGACCGAGTTGTATGAAAAACTCCGCGCCCTCGGCGTCAAGGCAATCGTCCTAGACTGGAGCTATCGCGCGCCACCAGGGATAGTGCCGAATGAACCTGGCTGGCAGCCGGTTGAAGGAACGAAGAGCTTAATCCGGCCGCTCAACAAGTAGCAATCGATCGCTTCACCGTCGTCATATCCGAGATGATATAAATGCTCTTCGCACACCCGGAGCAGAATCGCACTCTCTCGGCGCCGGGCATGCTGTCACAGTCTTTGTCGCATGGGCGCGCCAGTCGCATCGACTCAAGCAAATCATTCGAACAATTCGACATGTTCATTCCCGCGGCACTGCTCGCTATAAGTTTGGCAATTGTATCGCAGAATTATGAACTCAGTGCGAACGCGCACTCATCAAATAAGGCATGATGCTGTCGCGCTGGTACTTCTCGCGGAAGCGCCAGAAGAAAGCATCCTGATAGTAGTGAATGTTCGAAAGACCGACAAATATTCCCATCAAGACTCTGAAAGGTAGACTCTCGACCGAAAAGTCTTGCTGGAATCCGCGCGTCGCAAGGAAGATGAGAAGCGAACCCAAACAAAGCGCCGTCATCAACAT
The DNA here is from genome assembly GCA_019746975.1 of Candidatus Obscuribacterales bacterium. Lineage (GTDB taxonomy): Bacteria > Cyanobacteriota > Vampirovibrionia > Obscuribacterales > Obscuribacteraceae > JADYXR01. The sequence continues at coordinate 5,589 of JAIERK010000015.1, read as the reverse complement.
GTACGCACCACAGGGGATATCATGCTTTCTTTCCTGATCGTCGTATTTATGTTTCACCAAAATCAAATTCAAGCCAATGTATTGGAACCAATGCATGGTGCCAGGAATGAGATAAACAGTCTCGATTTTTTGCCCAGGCAAAATGAAGGGAACGTAGTAGATAACGCTGATTAGCCAGAACATCAGAGCCGGAGCGTTGATTCGAACACCGTTGGTCGTCACCTGTCGCTTCATATCCAGCGCATACCGAAGCACATCACCAAGAGCAACCAGACCAAGAATCGCAAACGCACCTATCGTCCAATTATCAACCGGACCCGGCACCAGCAGCCGATGGTAGAAAACCGCATTGAAAAATATCGTCGGCGTCCACAGACTGCGGAGGAGCAGCTTCCGATTCGGAAGCGCCTCATTTCCGTCCTTGTTGTGATACAGCATCGTCATTCCGAAATTCTGCTGTACGAAATGCTGTACGCCCCAAAGCGTGGTGACAACCAGACTCAACCACGGAGCGAGCACTGCTAAAGCGATGGAGACGATGCCAACCAGAATGGGTCCAACGTAGTAAACAAAAAAGCGCTTTTTATCAGCAGACCAGTATTCGAGATTTTTCTTGTCAAAATAGAAAAACCAGGTCGGTCCCTGATGCATCGGTCCGACCCCAAATGCGTTGACGATGAAAATCATCATCAGCCCTGCGGCAAGGAACTTGAACTGGTCGAGGAGCACAGTAGCTAAAATAGCTACGAATATCGGGCAAAAGTACCAGAGCAAGTCAAACTGAGGACTTGCCATCCACGGGAAGTAGAATAGCGATTTATCAGATTCCGCAGCTTGAGAAGAGGTCATGACGTTAGTAAATGTGAGCCGATGGAGACTTTATACCCATCCTAGACCCGAAAGGGAGGAACGGTCCATCAATATTTACGTTAAATGTACAGCGACATGCTGAGCTGTCGGGATGCTTTATTGGGCGCTCGTCCTTATGGATGTTTTAAATGGCACAACTAGAGGCAAACACTGAGTATGGCGCCGGAATCAAAATCTGAAACCGCACCCAGCGCGACTGCCACTAAGTCTCGGCGGCGTGGGCTGTGGATTTGTCTGGCTTTGTTCATTGTCTGCTTGACAGTCGTGCGTTCGCTCTCCTGGGCGCCCACATACTACGAGACGAAAGAAGATGACTCCTGGGAGCTCATGCTCTACATGCTCGCGCAGCGGGGCGCACTCTGCGGCAAGGATTATGTCTTCACATTCGGACCACTCGGATTCATGTATGGCGCGGCCTTCTATCCGACGATGTTTGATCTGAAACTGATTCTCCAGTCTATCTTTTGCGCACTGACAGCCACCGTCATGGTTCTTCAAGGACAGCGAATCTTTACCCACCGAGTCTGGACTCTGGTGTGGATCTTCAGTCTCATCGCAATTTATGGCTTCTTCCGCGATGTGTACTTCTTTGCCGTGCCTCTTTTGCTGGTCAATCAGTTTTTCCTGATTGACGAAAAAGACCGGAAGCTCCCATCGCTAGAATCAACCATCCTGGTGACGCTTCTAGCGGTCGCGGCTGTGATCAAGTTCACATATTTTGTTGCAGGCGCATGGTTGATGTTTTTTATCACACTAGATCAACTGCTCATCCGGCGTTCTAAACCAATCCTTCCGCTCGTCTTTCTCTCCGTCACGTTAGTTGCATGGCTTTGTGTGGGACAGCCTTTGGATACGCTGCCAACCTACATTATGACTTCGCTTGAAGTCGCCGCCGGTCACAGCGAAGCGATGACCTACTCAGAGAGTGGCTGGCTCGCACCGTTTGCAACAATGATGCTCGCTGCAGGACTAATCTTTGTCGGTTTCACCAGACTAGCTTACAAGCGCGGCGGAAGAGAGGCGGTCTTCGCAGCTCTTGCCGAAAGCGGGCTTTTTTTTTGACCATAAAAGCTGCTTATGCTCGCCAAACTATCGATCATCAGGCAATCGCATCAGCCTTTTGCTTCGTCGCATTAGCACTGCTTCCAATTGCATGGAAGCTTGACAAAAGCAGGCTAGCAAGAACCATATGCGGTATCATTTTAGCGATATCACTATTTGTCGCGCTGCCGATCAATCTCCGCTACAACAGTCAAACCAACTATTTCCTCTATCCCTCTCTGATTTTATATAACTTCATCCAATTGAATGCCAGAGTGGAAGCGCTCATCAACTGCGTTAACGGAAGCTCGACGTTCAAAAACGAGTATGCAAAACGCATGAGCAAGGTCAAGAACGATAATGAACTCCCTGAAATCAAAGGTTCCGTAGATATCTATCCATGTCTCTGTAATGTCGTGCTGGCTCACGGGTACAACTATAAGCCCCGACCGATTTTTCAAAGCTATCTTGCATACCGAAAATCGCTCGCCGATTTAAACGCGACCCATCTGAAAACAGGAAAAGCCGCTGACTATCTTATCTTGCAGGAGCTCAAAGATCTCTACGGCTATTATCCAATGCTTTATGATGGGCCATCGTGGCCAGAAATTCTCAGTCGATATCAACCCATAGAGCTCCACAAGGGCGGATTGCTGGTGAAGAAACGTGCCACACCACTATCCTACGAGCTCAAGTCTCTACGACGTGTGCCGCTCAAACTCGGTGAAAAGATCGATCTAAGCAAAGACACCGGCAAAAAGATTGTTTTCGCGAAGATCAACTTGCCGCTAACTCCGTTTGGCTCATTGCAAAAGTTATTTTGGCGTATCTATCCGCCAACCTTGACAGTGCATTTGAAAGACGGCTCCAAGCAATCATTCTGCGCGCCAAGCGAGATCATGAAGAGCGGATTCATTATTTCACCATTTGTTGAAAAAACGGAAGAGATACAATCGCTGTTCACTAAAAGTGATGCGCTCAACCCGCTCGAAGTTCAAGCCTTTTCGATCGTTGAAGAGAAGAAAGACCTACCGCTGCCCGTCTTTCAGGACGGCACAGTAGAGCTATTTCAAATCGACAGCAATAATCTCGAAAACGTCGAGTAGCATTGACCATCTTCTCGATCCAGGGCTAACCCCCTTATCGCACAAAAATCGAGAGTATACGATCCGATCAAACACACACTCGAACCATGGGCGCAGAAAGAATTTCGCCCGGGGCACATTATCAACAGCAATTCGAGAGGATTTTTCTATGCGTAAGAACAACGTTGTCGCGACCCTCGCCCTTCTGTCGCCGATTCTTATAGCTGGACAAGCGCTGGCGGTCCCAGGCCTCAGTTCACCGAGCTCAGTCAAGGAAATCACTCGAATGTTGAAGGCATACACGGGGTCGAACGCACCAAACATTTACCAGATCGAGCAGCAGCTTAGAGATAAGCCCAACGAGGCGTGCGAAGCGCTGATCAACATTTTAGACACCAGCGACACTCAACTGAAGTTACATGCCGCACAACTACTGCAGAGGATGTCCAACGGCAACGGCGAGATCGGCATATCCGCCAACGCACTGAAGACCTTAGTCGGTTTCACCAGAGCCGCCGACAGTCCGCAGGTCCAAGCAGCCTTGCTGGAGACTCTGGGCAACATCGGACCGAAGAACGATGACGTAAAGAAAACGATTATCGATTGCCTCAAGAACAGCAGAGAAGCATCGGTGCGGAGAGCGGCTGTGGATGCCCTTTCGCGTCTGGCGCATGAAGAAAAGCCAGCACTCCACACCATCTCTACCGCGACCCTGATAGAAGTGCTGAAGACGGACGACTCCCCAGCGGTCCGCGCACAGGCAGCCGGCGCACTAGGTAACTACAGAGACAATCCGACAGTGGCCATCCCGGCGCTGACCGAGGCGCTCAGCGATAACTACCTACAAGTCCGGACACGTGCGGTTCAATCGCTTGGTCAATATGGAATAGCAGCCTCTCCCGCACTACCGAAGATTGTCGAAGCGCTACAAACAGAAACCGATCAGTCACTACAGCATACGTGCCTCTACAGCCTGAGGAATATCGACACGAGTAATCCGCTGGTGGTGAAGGAACTCATCCGATTATTGGACGACCCCAACCTGAGCGACAACGTCTTCGGCTACATGTACGACATCGGACCGGCAGGTGCACCGGCAGTGCCGAAGATCATTGCACGTTTGACGACATGCAAGCGCCATCAACTTCCCAACATCATAAGAACCCTAGGCTCCATTGGACCAAAGGCAAAAGATGCACTTCCCGCCTTGAACGCTCTGATACCTGATGCCGACCCCAACACCAGACGACAGATCAGCGAAGCTATTCGCGGCATCGACCCGAACGGCACCATAGATGGTGCTCAGACCTCAACAGGAGAATTAATTAGAGATTAAGGAAACAGCTGCCTTGTGAGGCAGCTGTACAAACTAGCGCCCCATGCACAGGGCGCTTTAACATGCGTCCCTCGATTTGGCAATGGGGACGAAGCCCGCCTGCAGAGCGGTGCTTGACATTATTTTGATCGACCTTAGCCGATGCATCGAGCCGGTGTTTCTTAGCACTTTGGTGAAATCAATATATTTCGTCAAGCCTTCGCAAAGTGAGACCCGACAAAGGTTTACACAGGTATTAGAGTGTTTACCGATATCGGTTAACACTCTAAACAGAGTAAAAAAACCTCCTTCAGGCCTTGCATGCCGAAGCCGGTAGGCACGCCTCTTGATATTGTCTCAAAAACCGCTCTGGGCGATGTATTCAGCCCGACTTCTTTCACACCTTGGTGAATTCAATCGCTTTCGTCAAGCGTCCGTAAAGTCAAATCTGACACGGGTTGTCGCAGCTAGTAGAGTGTTTGCCGATATCGGCAAACACTCTAAAATAGCGTTGATATGCCCGTTAGGTCTTGCCAAGTTCGCTTCGATGGCAAAGTTCAAGGATTAAACGCAAACAGAAAAGTAGTGACGAAGTTGAATCCCGCATGCCCGATAATTGTCGTCGTCGTATTCGTAAATCGACGAACGATGCCAAACACTATCGACCACAGCGCCACCTGAATGACCAGAATTGGCGCGTGCGCAAACTGCGCGTGCAAGATTCCATGCAAGAGCGCAGCCGGCACTATGCCTAGAGCCGGCTGCAGAGCTCCGCGACAGAGCGTCTCTTCACCGACTCCAGCGCATATTGCGGTTGCTAGCGCAAGAATTAGCGATGCACTGAAATCAGATCCAGCGGCGAACGTACCGGAGTTGTAGAAGGACAGCTTCGATGCAATGTCTTGATCTGTCAGTCCGTGCGTGTAAAGAGCCCACACCAGGTCATAGCAGAAGCTGAATACCACAAGAAGAAGTCCGAGGCCCACATGTCCGAGCGTAGGTTTTTCCCAACCCAATCGCTTACAGGCGGCTTTGAATCCACGCGAGACGAAGAGCCCGACCCCACAGAAGCTCAGCATCACCAGCCCAAGTCCGTTGTACGAGAATAACTGCGAGAGTTGGACCGGAATCGGAATTGAGATGACTGGAAAGTTCATGTTTACCGGATTCATCGCCTGCAGAAAGTAGCTAATCGTAGTGATGTAGAGGAACATGCCGACTAGATGCGGATAAGAAGTCGGGATAAAAACAATCTTGTCGATCAGTGCCTTCAAGACC
>JAIERK010000119.1 GCA_019746975.1 Candidatus Obscuribacterales bacterium | reverse complement strand
TGAGCCATCCAGTACAACAATCAGTCGTTTGGGTGCTTTGGTGATCACTTCCGTGATGGTCCGTACCGCGTATCTCGGTCCAGGTGGTAAGCGCTTAACCGCTTTCTTGGCTTTTCGATCGCGATTGAGAACAGTTTGCACATCTTCGATCTGCTGCCGAACTCCTCGACTGCCGTCGATCATAAGCACGACCTGGTGCTCATCGGCTTTTTTTGCTTCCTCATCTTGCTTGCGCTTCTCTTCTTCGGCTTTCCATCGTTGTAGCTCCATGTCTGTCGCGATTTTGTCCAGAGAAGCGACTGCTGCGAGAGCGGGTGAACGATGGGCGGTGATGACCAGCGGCGTGTGCTCGAGTTGGGATCGTTGCAGGTTGCCGGACAGGATAAAGTGGGATTTGAGATCCGCGGTGCCTTTTATATTTTCTTGTCGGCTCGACAGTTTGTCGGGTGACTCCAGGAGCAAGGCATGCTCGTTGCCGAGATCGAAGTTCGTGGATATAAATCTGGGGAATGTTAATGTGCCCGCATCCAGACCTTCCAATTGCAGTGGTGCGACCACAGAGATGTTGACCTTGAGCTGCTCGTCATGAGGGATTGGATAGCAGTGGAATAGATACCGACCTCTACCCAGATCCGTGATTATTGCAGGATTGTCGTGACCAACATCCACCCAGTTGATGTCCGCGTCGCCTTCGGCTTTACCGGCGGCTGCGAACGAGGCATCCAGCGCATCTCCATTCTTCCAGACGGTCAAACCGTTGATCACCGCTCCTGGTGGCAGCGCCAATTCTGCTCTGGCTTCTTGTGGATTTTCGGTGTCGTTGCGGAAGACGAAAGTCCAATTGATGGTGGAGGTTAGTGCATTCGGGCTTACCATTCCGTTAAAGGCTGATCTGGCTAAGGCCAGGCCTTTGACGGGAGTACCGACGACGTGTTTTTGCAAGTAGTCGTCAGACATGCTGCTGAAGTCAGCGCTATTTTCGTCTCCGAGCGGTTTGCCGTAGACGGTGAAGTAGAGCTTCGCCATGTCGCTGTGTTTCACCGGAATGAAAAGTCCCGCTATCCCAGCTGCACGAGCATCCGATGTCTCCATGCGGAGCTCGCGTTCTGTATCGAAAGAACGTAGAATAGCTAACCCGCTGGCTCGCTCCGATTCGGTCGACGACATCGCTTGTTTCTCTGCAGAACGGACATACCAGGAGCGGGCTTCCGATGCAGTGAACGCGAGGAGTCCTATCAAGAATCCGACCAGGGTATAGGCAAAAACCCGGGCGCGGCTGCTGGAAAATTCTCGTTTTAGCCGCGTCTTGTTGAATAGATATGCGCCAATAAGTGCGGATGTCAGCCCTTGCATTCCGATGAAGAAAAATCCTGTCGTGAAGTCAGTTCCGATTGAATTTTGCAATTCCTCATAGCCTGCAGGAATGGCCGCGAAGGACAGACCGGCTACTGTCAACGACATCGCGATTGATGCGCCTACCAGCATTCCGCGTCGCAAAGTGAATTTTAAGTCGTTCTTGCAGAGCGATGCCCAGAGTCTGTAGTTGGCTATCGGTATCGAAAGCAGCAGTAGCAGTTCCACTATTGTCTCGACCGGGTGACTGAGCATAACCAAGGTTATCCGCTTCGGACACGATGCCATGCTCATAACAGTTAATAGCATCGGCGTCGCCACGGCGAATGTCATTACGGCGATGCCTTCAAATCCCTGCCACAATCTCCGCACCGGTGGTGGTGGCGGTACTAGGTCTTCATCGTCATCGCCCCAATCTTCTTCGTTGTGAACAGAGTCTCTCCCGTTAGAATCCTCTGCACTATCGAATTTGATGGCGTCGTTTTCAGGATCTGCCGGCGCATCTTTTTTTGCCCGATGTAAGGCTGCTGCCTTTAGCGGCGAGTCTAGTTTGAGATTGTCGAAAATTTGCTTGACCAGGGCAACTGGTCCAACTCCTCCTGCTACGGCAGGTTTGCTCTCTGGTTTATCCTGCGTAACCCCTGGCTTGGACTCTGCCGTTGGTCCCGGCACCGCTTGTGGTGCCGCACAACAGTCTGTGGAATGGTGATACACGTGAATGTAGCTTGTCGACATGTTGCAGCATTCATTGCTTTTACCATGGGTCGAGATGTCTTTGTGTAATGCTGCTTCGATTGCTTTGCCGGTCGCATCTGTTTTTTGAGGTACACCATTTGCAGTGGCGCAGCCTGATGCCGATGGTTTGTGTAAATGACCGGTTAGATTTTGATTTGTCGAGCCTTGATGATTCGAGGGCTCGGGCGCTGAGGTGTCACTCTGAGACATGAATTGTCCTCCTTCCCGGATGAGATGTGATGGACGAACAGGTGTGTCAACGAGGCAATACCCCGCTGATCTACATGCCGCTATTAATGCTAGGTCTGGTAAGTTGTTGTGAAGACTGGGAGAAGCCCAGCCGGAAAATTGTATTGAATAAACGCTGGATTTTCTCCAGGGTTTTCCCGGACTGTCTGTCAGTACATATTCGGACTCAGTTCGCCTTTAGTTCGTTTTCCATACGAGACCATCTGATCCGGACGTTTTTGAAACTCGCGCCAGGAGGCGATCAACTCACCCGGTGCCGGGTTATTGGTGTCATAGATGACGATACAGTTAGTCAAAGCCCGTTTTGCTGCAACGACTATACTACCGTTATACGCCAGTGCTTTGGAGGCGCCGCCATCAAGATTCATAGCTTCATAGCAGCCCATAGCCTTCATGACCTCGGCTTCTTTGGTGAGTGATAACCCTTTCAAAAAGGTAACCATGTACAACTTTCTTTTGTCTTCTGAATAGCCGAGTGCGCACCTCGGACCCACGCCCAGAACATGAGAGTCCTGAAATTTTTCACCTTCGGCATCGATCCTGATCTCGCCTGCTCGCACTAGCCTGGGTCCGCATGTGATGGAGAACCAGTGCTGACTCCAATCCGGCTGCCCTTCAGCTTTGGCGGTAATCATCTCTGGCTGATTGTTTTTCTTCAAACCAAATGTGGTGCCATAGTCTTCCCACCGACTGTACTTTAAGTATTGGCCTCCAGCTACCATGTTGCCCATTACCCGCTTCTGATCGTCTTTACTGAAAAAGGTGCCGTTTTGAACGAGAGCGCCATGAGACCTTTTGACGAATGATGGGAACGGCTCGTCTCCATGAGTCTCTTCGGCAGAGTTGGCTTGCGTCGCGCGGTTGGCTAACTCTACGTTGATAAAAAATTGAGGATCGGTAAGGTCGATTGTCGCCTGATACATCGGGACGCCCCTTAGAGTCGTCTTGACGAACTTTATCGGCTTTCCCTTTTGGGGCGGGAGCTCTGGGGGGAAAAACGTAGGCGGGAGACTCGGCTCCGGTAATCGGGGCGGCTCGGAGTTAAATGCCAATGCCGGCGGTGAATATGATGGAGCCTCTGGAGCTGGCGTTGTAGTCGTCTCGTCCGTTGCACAAATCGTTTCACTGTCAGCGATTGGCTCAGTTTGTTTCACCGATTCTTGTTGAGTCGAGGAATTCACCCCGTGGTTATCGAGAATTTGGCGCTTCATCGCAAGTTGTTGTTTCTCTCGATTCAATTCGTTGAAATCTATTCTCACTTGGTATTGAGGCAGCTTGGGCGAGACCAGTCCACCTGTTTCTGCTGAAAGAAGAAAGAGAAATGCGTAGACAAATGCAATCAGTATGCAGGGGCAGAGCACACTCATTACAAGCGCAGTTCGTAGATCTACTTCCTTTGGATTCATGTGGACTATTGTGCCCATTTCATTATCGGCAGCCACTGGTAAAAACACTGATCCTCTCAATCTCAATGATTTTCTAAGTATTGTTCGCGTCAGCGTCGAGGGCTGCAAATGGTTATCTAGTAAGCGTTTTAACCTAATCTTTCATTGAATAAACAGAAGGCGATCCTGGGGTTGATCCCGTTGAAAGTTGGTACGCTAAGGGTACGATAGTTCTCGAATGCATAATAAGGACGTTGCGTACGACTCATGACTAACAAACCGAAACGGCTCAACATTCTCGGTGCGCTCGGCGATTTCACCATCTTGGTTTTGTTGATTGGTGGGGCCGGGTTTGCAGGTTACTACATAGGCATTAATCAGAGACTGGCGCCAGTGCAACTGGTCTGGCCGGGGACACCAGGGGCAGTACCGTTATCACAGGTTTTGCAGCCGCAGTCCGGCGTCCAGACTCGAGAACAGGCTCATGCGACCAGCAATACACCCGCTCCTGCCGCCGCCGCTACTTCACCTCCAGCCTCGACGACGCAGGCTCCAGCACCAGCCGTGGCACCCGTCAGTAATGTTAAGCAGCATAAGACCAAGTATTGGCTGAGCTCTTCCGGCACTGATTACATCGGATATTCCATAACTGTCAAAGTCAATGATAAGCCCGTCGATAACTTTTTCGGACCTGGTAAGACAATCGACATTACTCGCTTCGTGAATAAAGGAAAGAACGTCGTAGTGTTCGACAGCAAGGCGATGGGAGAGTCCTACAACCAACACACCGGTGATGGCAAAGCCTCGCTTACTGTGCAGCTCGTCTCTGGTCCCACTATCAAAGAGGACTATGCTCAATCCGCTGTGTTGCTGAGTTGCAAGCGCAATGCCAGTGAGACTCAAGACTATTCCGAGAATCTTAGTTTTACTTCTAAGGAATAAACTGAATTGAAAGCTAAGCTACTGGCCATCACTATTTTCGCTACAGTCGATGCATTTTTTGTTGCATTTACAGTGGGCTTTAACAGCCGACATGCGTTGGTTGGAGATCCCGCGATTCCGGCTCCTGCAAAACAGGAAGCGCCCGCGCCAATAGCAAAGCCAGTCGATGCTGCTGCCCACGTGACGCTGCCAAAAGAAGCAGGAGGCGGTCACAAGGACGGTAAGGCAAAGTCGGCTACGCACGCGAAGGCGTCGTCTGCTCACGACAAGACGGGCGCCAAACCGGCGACAGAGAAGGCTATTACTAAGCCATCCTCTCAAACATCCAAAGCGGCAAAATCTGCCGCGAACGCTGCCTCGACGAAAGCGGCCGGTAAAGGCGTAAAGCCTGTGGCGAAGCCATCAAAGAGCAGTTCTCAAAGTGGCAAGTAGAGGTTTGAATTTTCGGAGCAGTTAGCCTTTCGAGAGTAGTAACAATTTACTTACTCAAGTACTCAGCTTCGGCATCTTAAAATTAGAACTCCCGGACGGCTGATCTTCTCGTTATTCACTCTTGTTCTGGCCATGTCGGTGACGATCGGTTGGTTCCTCGCGATGCAGGCTCGATTGCATCCTACGCAATGGGAGTTGTCTAGTGCAGATGCACAAGCGAAGTGCATTGAACGCCATCTCCAGATGGGCGAGGACGAGCTTCTCGTTATGCTGATTCCGAAAGTACGTTGTTTTGTAATTCGCTTTTCGGATTTGCCCTTGTCAGCAATGGGATGAATTCATAGCTTTGACATGCATTCGAATCAATCTTGCCAGAAGATCTCGTGATTCCAGACACCTAATTGCGGGACTTTGTAAATATGTGAATTTGACTCTTCGTGTACGACATTTCCGTTTTTGTCGAGCACCATCAGCTTCATGTTTACGGACTTGCCAGCCGGCATGGGTACGACGAGTATGTAGTCTTGATCTTCAGAAAAAAGCATCGGTCCTGCAGCAGATGACCAGTCTTTGCTGTTGTTGCCAAGCATGAACACGTCGCCCGAGATGAATAACTGTTCGCCATCTTTCAGTTTCACGTTTCTTACAGTCAATCGAATCGGAATGAGCTTGCCCTCGACAAAAGCAAGACTGCTTTGGTTTGATTCTTTTCCGCCCGATGTGATCACAGTCACTTTCTCGCTACCCCTTGAGAGGTGAGGGGCGATAAACTCGACGGTATTATCGGTCCATGAGCTGATGTCTACCTTCTCTTTGCCGATTTGCAACTGTCCTCTGTCTTTTCCAAATCCGGCACCGCTGATGGTGACCGGTGCACCACCGTTAATTACTTGTGGAGCGACTGATCCAATGATCGGTTGAGAATTGTCGCCCTTTTCACACCAGACTGAGGTGGACCCAGGAGGCAGTGTCAACTCGACTTCAGCCGACGAGGTGACATTCAGATCGGTTCCGCGGAGTACGGCTGAGAGCGCATCCTTGTGTTCGCCTGGCTTTAGAGGCAGCGCAACCTTCAAATGAGCGGCTTTGGATTGGTCCTTGTTGATAGCGACAACTGCTACATTGTCTCCAAATTTGCGTTGGTATACATAGCAGTCTGAGGATACGTGGATTGTTTTCTGCTGACCATACGCGAATGCGTCGTTGCTTTTGCGAACCGACGCTAGTTTTTTGACCAACTGATAACCGGGCGCTTTTTCGTCGAACGATGTCATCCAGGCTCTCGTGTGCGGGTCGCCGCCACCATTCGTATCATTGTGCAGATACTGCTCGGTTCCGTAATAGACGATGGGGGTGCCCCTGAGAGTAAAAAGCAAAGCCAGTGCGAGATGAAGATTCTCTTTATTGTCGTTGAGGCTGAGAAAGCGTGGCATGTCGTGATTGTCGATAAAGGTGACGAGACCGTTGGCATCGTTGAATACGGAGTATTCCTCTTCAATGATCTTGTCGATCACCTTGAAGTCACCAGTCGCCTTCGCGCCCAAAACAGAGCGAATAGCGTTGGCCAGTGGGAAGTCCATCATCGACATCCCGCCCTTGTTTACGAACTTGACTGCGTCCTTGAACAGTGGTTCTGCGGTATCATTAAGCCACCATTCCGCCACCACGAAATGGTGTTTTTTGTTATAAAGGTCGTTGGTCAGCGACTGTTGCCAACCCCAATTTGCATGCTTTGCCGCATCCAGTCGCGTCGCATCGGCACCATGCTCGAGGAACCTCTCTGCCGCAGCCTTGAGATACCGGTCTACGAACTCATTTTCCTGATTGAGGTCGCCCAGGTAAAAAATAGTGTAGTACTGCAGTTGATACCGGTTGTTATAGTCGCTGACCAAAGGTAGATGGTTGAAGTATTTGCTGCGATCGTTCTCCGTGTCGCCTTTGTAGTGCCCGTCATCCCAGAAGGCACCAAACTCTCCGTGGTTGTACTCGCTGGTGTGGTTGAGCGGTAAATCGATTACCACTTTCATCCCACGTTTGTGCGCCTCCTCGACGAGCAGGTCGAACTCTTTCCATGAATTTTCGGCATCGCCGAAATGCTCTTCGATCCTCTTAAAATCACGTGCATGGTAGCCGTGGTATGGCGCTTGCACCTTGCCCTTGCCATCCAGGACGACCTTGTTGATGTTGTCTATGACCGGCGATATCCATACGGCTGTAGCGCCAATTCCCTGTATGTAATCCAGCTTCTGCCTTATTCCTTGTAAGTCTCCGCCCCAATAGGCTCCCCAATTCGTTTTCGAACTATCAAACATTCCTGGGCTTTTCGTTGGGTCATCATTTGTGGCGCTGCCGTTGAAGAAGCGATCGGTGAAAATTTGATAGACGACTTCTTTCTTGAAATCAGCTGCCTTTGCGGGATATGCCAGTCCGCTTAACAGCGCAATCGGAAGTAGCAAACAGACAAGTGTCTTGAATTTGGAAATGCTCAAAATCACTCCTCGCCGAATCGGTAGATATTAATCAATCGGAGATTAGCCGTTAGTCAGTGTCTAGACCTTCTGCGGTTTCAACCCTGCGAAACTTGGTCCTACGCGGCAAGATTTTACTTCGACTTTTTTCCAGACATCACCTTTCACGTAAGGCTCGATTTCCAGCCATTTGTCGAGCTGTTGTCTCGATTCGAATTCACAAATCAGCACCGAGCCTATCATTTTTTCTTGCTCGTCCAAAATTGCGGCACCATATAACATCGTGCCCTCGTCGCGCATCTTGTCGCCGAGAGCTATGTGATCGGGTCTTGCAGTCATTCGGCGTTCAATCGCTTTGTCGTCTTCGCCGTCATATCCGAGTATAAGGAATTGCATATTGCCTCCAGTTCGTTCACCAAGTCGAAAAATTGCCGCAGAGCAATCGGGAGCCTCACGATCTGTTCATCCCGGGTTGACGGGATTCTGTCATGAGCGCTCTAATGCGGACCAGCTAACCATTGCGTTCCGAGAACCATGACGACATATCCTACCGCAAATCCAGCGATGATCCATACAATAGTAGCTATTGACTTCCTGACCGAGTGTCGTTGTTTTCCTGTTAACTGAAACTTCGGCTTTCCGACCTCTTGAATCCTCTGAAGGTCGGCGATCAGCTCCTGCACTGTCTGGTAGCGATCAGCCGGATCCTTTTCCATGCACCTGGCCACAACGGTCTTGATTGGGTCCGTGAGAATCGAGAAATCGAGGGTTGTTGATACATGCTTGCCGAACAGCTCAACAACGGTAGCACCGTCTACTGCGAGCTGACCGCTGCTTGCTAAATACATTACGCAACCCAACGAGTAAATGTCAGAGCGTCCATCAAGCGGATTATCGAGACATTGCTCCGGGCTCATGAACAGCGGAGTGCCGACAATATTACCGGAGATTGTCAACGCCTCTTGAATAACTTCTCGGTCGCCGTAAAATTTCGCCATTCCAAAGTCGACCAGTTTTACCTCGATGGAGCCGTCTTCGGTCTTCTTGAGCATGATATTGGATGGTTTGATGTCTCTATGCAGAATGCCCTGGGTATGGGCGTGTGCCAACCCGTGAGCCACCTGTAAGAAGACCTCGACCACTGCTTCTTGGCTGAGGTGTCCTTCTGCGCGAATTCGTTGACCGAGGGTGTCGCCTTGAATATACTCCATCACCATGTACGGTGCCTTACCTTCCGGAGCACCATAGTCGTAGCTCGCCACGATGAACGGGCTGCTCAAAGACTTTATCGTGCGGGCCTCCTGCATAAAGCGCTTTCTGGACGTCTCATCATTGAGATGTTTGGGAAGCAAGATTTTGAGGGCGAGTCTCTGTCCGGTCCATTTGTTCTTAGCTTCGTAAACGGCTCCCATGCCGCCGGAGCTGAGGACTTTCAAGTCGGTAACATATTCCGGCAAGTCCAGGTTGGCGACTTGCAAGTCCTGATGTGTGCTTATTGCGGCTAGGTCTTGCGGCTGCTCTGTACTCATCACCCTTTGACTTTCAATCTGATCGGAACCAGAGTGTGTTCATTTTTACCCGACCATACGAACTCACCCAGTCCGAGTCTCTTTACTTGCCGTCTGTCGACGTAGCGCTGGAGCTGGATTCGGACGGGACCTCCGCGGCCTTAGTGGTCGCGGTCGCTTGTGGAGTGTCTGCGCCCGGATTGGCCGCTTGAGCGGTCGGTGCCGGTGCATCGGCTACTGCAGATGCCGGCGTGGCGCTTCCTGGCTTCGGAAGATCACCCAATTTAATCAGTCGCTGCCTCACCTCGATGGCATCTTGACCATATGCCTGTCTACAGACATCGACGGCGTTACGCGAGTATGACTCGCTGTCAGCCTTGCTGCCGGCTCGGTCGGCATACGAAGCGGCCTTGTCGTAGGCTCTCACGACTTCGGGGTCTCGCGCACCATAGGCTCTTTGTCTCTCCTGGGCGAATTGGGCCATCAGTCGGGCGGCGTCTTTGAGCTTGCCGGCTCGTTCTTGCTGCACGGCGGACGTGAACAGTGAGGCGATATCTCCGAACTGTCCACCACGTCGTGCCTGAGCAGCCTCCCCAACTTTCGCGCCTTGCTTAGCGCCTGAATTGTATAGGGCCTCGAGGCCGCTCACTGCGCGCCTGGCTTGCGAGTTCTTAGCGTTTTTCGATCCGGCAGCGGCTCCGACGCCGGCTCCGAATGCTCCTGCGCCCCAGAGACCAGCTCCCTCAGAGAATCCTTGACTGAATGCCGGGTTGTTAGTAAAGATGAACGCTGTCGCCGCTAGCGCTAACACATTTGCGATTTTCATAACAGTCCTCGCTCTGGTAACACTATGGTTATGCCCGGGACCATTATTAAATACTCAATTATATCTGTTTGTATATGGAAAACGCTAACCACGCGGTCTTCGTCAATTTCTTATCAGTCCTCGAGCCAGATGTACATTGGAAAAAGCTGCGTGACCGTAGGACTCAGGTATCGGGCATTTCTTTTGCGACTACCGGCTTCCCGTAAGAGTTCTTTGCCCGACCTGGTGCTCAAGCCGAAAATTTCGCGACCACCTAGCGTGTCTTTGATGATGAACGGACTGAAAAAGGACCATTGCAGCGGGTTGGAAAACTTGTCAGGGTCAATGACGAGCGATTTGACGTTGTTGTTTTCGTCCAATTCGAATTTCGAGATTGTCCCTGACTTGACTCGTCTCTTATCGTATCCACCGTCGTCGTACTTGGCTAGTGCAGGCACTGCAGGAGGTATCACTTGGTGATTAGGTTTGTACGTGTATCGAACCAGCATCGGCAGTCGCTTCTCTCTGTAATTCGATACTCGTTGCCACAATCCATTGTCGGCCCGGTACAAGATTGTTCTCCAATAACTTCTATTTCGTCCTTTGACCTCGGCCGAATCAAGCTGATTGCATACTAGAATTGCGTGCTTGTCATTACCGATTCTGATCAAATCGTCAATAAAGGCAACGGGTCTGTTTTCGTCCCAATGCTCGTCAGTTGTGCCGAAGTATCCGCTTACCTCGAATGGCATCGGTCGTTTTTCCTTGTCGAACATCAAGGAAGTAAGCACCGCAGGCGGTGCTATGCCGCAAGCTCCGGTGGATTGCAGTAAAACGATGTCCTTAACTCCGTTGTTATCGAGATCTGCGACGAATAGTGCGGTACCGAGTCCGTAGTAATGCTTTGTCAATTTCCAGGGCTTGCGGTTTGCATCGATTCCACTCAACTGAATATTCGGGTCGTCATCGTCGCTGAGTTTTACCTCTATGCCAGAAATGTCGAGAACTTTTCCCTGTCGAAGACCGATATCTTTGATTGTCTGCAGCTTAAGAGGTCTGGATGTATCAGCCTTCAAGAGTGGTGTATAGTCACGCATCAAGGCGTTGGCCGATTCAACTTCAGTTGAACTGAGAGCTGTGGTGAAGGCCAGCGTGGACAGATAATAGGATAATTGCTTCATACATAAAATCCAGTAGTTTTCAGAGTGATACTAACATATAGATGCGAATCGAGCTGGTGCTCAGGCTATCACGACAATGTCATTGCATATCACGTGAATGTCACAGCGTACTAGGTAGAGTCTATTCATACGAGCCTTGGAGGTTTCGACTCAGATGGATAGCAAGGTGACAAAACACAGGCGCGGGAGAGGAAAGTGCAGAGAGCGAGGACAGGGTTTAGTTGAAGGGGTATGTGGCTCGATAGTTCTGGTGACTGTTTTTTGCCTGTTGGCGATGCTGGCAACAAATTTATTTGCCTTCGGTGTGTACTCTCAGAAAGTACAGGTTATTGCCAACGCCGCGGCAAAGAATTTCAACGATGGACATTACTGGCTCGGTGCCAGGCGGAGAGACTGGAACCGTGCTCGAGCTGAAGTGAGGGGGCGAGCTCTCGTCGATCGGCTCATCAACGAGCTGGGCTTGCCGCCGGCTCAGGAGGTGACATTTCATGGCGTCGAGGGCCCGGACTTCGCCTATACGGAATGCAACGTTCGCATAGCGGGGCTGCGGTTACCGTTCGCCTCCGAAAATATCTTTCCGACTCTTGTTGGGGTGTCGGCATCTGGGTATTCGGCGGACTCTTCGTACCCGCCATATGCGCAACTAACTGTATGGATCCCTCCGTTCGAGAGCTCGACACATCCGGAGGGGCGCAATCTCTCGAACAATTGGCGGGTCGCGGCTTTGCCTGCCTGGGGATTTGCTAACTGCACTGGTCAGCCTACCGAAGGAGGCCTGTCTCCTTCTGCAAGTGGTGCCGAGGGTGGTGCCTTGCCAGGCGGAGAGATGTACCACTATGGACTGGTGGCGCGTGGTTATGGATGCGACGTGAAGATCAAGAAGTTCGACACTACGACCGGTTCGTTTGTTCGAGTGCCGTTTTAGTTAAACGGTCTGGAGACAGCGACTGAAGAATTTGAAGTAACCGGCGAATTTCGACCGGCTGCATTGAAGGGACCCGAGTGTGTCGCCACCGGCCGAGCGGAGCGCAGGCGTCTCGCCGGCACCGAGCAAGTTCGCATACTCTCCACGTTCGGATTTGCGACCGGCTTCTACCATTATGTGATGAAAGGACTGACGACCCGGTTTTGGAGAAGGACAATGAAAAGAATTGGATCAAACGGATATGTACTGGGAAGCAGTCATTGCCTTCTTGAAGGCTGCTTCGATCGCCCTGCTACGATACTCTCGCATGTGAGAGCGACTTTGCCGGTGAAGCAGGGTGTGGTCGAGATCACATCGCCGAAACTTAGCGGACGAATTGGTGTTCTCGGAAATAGTTCTATTTCTGGTGCCATCGTAGATGGTACTGGTGAAACTGGAATCGGCGCTGTTTACAAACTCTTACTTGTCCCGGCAGGCAGATATCTTTTTCGTTTTCCGCAAAAGACAGAGACGTGGGAGCTAAATCAAGACCTGTCGATGGAAACATCCGAGTTGGAGCAGCTCCTTGTCGGACCATCTAACATCGGTCTTTCGCGGCCAAGTCAGACGTTCACAACGCCTTCCTTGGAATGGGATGAACGTGCCAACCATGCCAGTATGTACATCAAGGACTGCCACCTACTGCTGTCGGCGATGATTGCCGACAAGCAACGAGCTATGGATTTGACAAAGCGACAGGGTGCTCCTGATGTGATGAAGCGCCAGAGTGCCTCTGACATGGCAAAACTGCAAGGCAGCTCCGCGTCACTGTGCCATTCGGTCAAAAACGAGAGGCGGATTTCTCCTGCTGCGCGCATGTGTGTCTTGTTCGTGTCGCTGGCGTTGGGCTCGTTCCTTCTGGTTCCTTCAGGCGCCTGGTCAAAGGTTTCGATTTTCCCTGGACGCACTTCCAACCAACAACAGCGAGGGGAGCTTCGTACTCGACGTTCCATTCCCTACATCCTGCCTGCAGGCTCTAGTGAACCTCTTTCAGGGGGGCGCTCGTCGAACAATTCAACCGTTTCTGGGTTCGCGAACTTGAAATCGGGAAGTTGCGCCAACGGAGTAGTTAAGCGTTCGGCGCCCTCCATCGCGATTGTCGCTTCCACAGGAGCCTATTCGCCGGCGCTGTCAGTCGGTACTCAATCGGCCGGCTCCAGCGCGAGCTCATCAAATGTGCGACAACCGGCATCGGCTAACTCATCGAGCTATAGTTCGGGAACTCCCGCCTACTATGCTGCAGAATCAGAAGGCGCCATATCCGGCAATGAATCGACTGATGAAATCTCGGAGTTTGCTCTCCCGAGTCAGACTCCGAGGAGCTATAGCGTCGGCTCGACGCCTTCCAACGTGCAAGAGGGAGATGCGTCGAGGTTGCTGAAAAACGCACGGTTGGAGCACAATGTATCATTCTGGGTCAAACGGGTCAGATTCAATCCCAACGACGCTGTTGCAAGAAAGTATCTTGCCTATTCACTTCTGTATAGCGGCAATCCACAAGCGAGTGTTCAGCAGTTTCAAGCGCTTATGACCATTCGTCCATTGGATATCTTTGAAGAGCAAAGCTACAGAGATGCTATGGTATTGAGTTCGGTGCTGATCCGATAGCAGTTCAATCTTCGGCGATACAATAGCCTAGACCAATTCTTGTGGTTATGATTGATACCGCGCCTGGTGCATCTATTTTCCTTCGAAGACGTCTAACGCACTGTCTAACTGCGTCATCGCCGCCGTCTGACTCCGATCCCCATACATGTCTGACCATATCTTCTGTGGAGAAAAACGTGTTCTTATTGCGAAGCAAGAACTCTAGGATAGCAATCTCTTTCGGCAGTAGCCTGATTTCTTCGGACCCCTTCAATACTTTCTTTGTACGAGTATCGAGTACGACGTCTTGAACACGCAATGTCTCACCGACACAGCTCACGGCGCGGCGAAGCAGTGCCCTGACGCGCGCTACCAGTTCTCTTGGATGAAATGGTTTTGTCAGATAATCATCGGCTCCGGCGTTGAGTCCGGCTTCTTTGTCATCGACTGTGCTTCTTCCGGTGAGCATCAACACAGGGGTGACTCCACCGTGAAATCTAAACTGTTTCAGAACCTCGATACCGGACATGTCGCCCAGCATCCAATCCAGAACTACGACGTCATAACTGTACACCGAGAGTCTGTGAAGCCCATCCGAACCCGAGTTAGCCGTCTCGACATTGAAGCCCTGGAGCGACAGCGTGTGAAGAATAGTCTGCGCGATTTCAGCTTCATCTTCTACAACAAGAATTTTTGACATCAGTTAGGGCTCAATCAGGTTCTGACAAATTGGTAATAGTATTTTCCCATATCTAGTCCTGACGGTTCAACAATCTTCTGGCTCGAGGAAGTCTGAACCAAAACGTACAACCCTTACCAGGTTGACTATCTACGCCAATTTGACCGCCGTGTTGCTCGACTACGGCTTTGGCTAGTGGCAGTCCCAGGCCGGTTCCTTTTATTGCGTCAGTAGTTTCGCGTTTGCCTTTGACTTGTTGGAAGCGGTCGAAAATTCTCTCACGGTCCTCGAAAGGAATGCCCGGACCATGGTCCTTCACTCTGATCTCGACCTGGTCTCCTTCTGATTCCAGGACTGAAATCGTAACCACGCTTTTCGGTTCTGAGTGTTTGATCGCATTGGAAAGCAAGTTGACCAGAACTTGCGTGATGCGGTCGTGGTCAGCGGTCAGATACAAATCCGTTGACTGTGCAGATAGAGTCACTTCGAGCTTATCGGCAAGATCCTTTACAGTGTCCAGTCCATGCATGAGGAGTTCTTCCAGTGGCTGTTCATCCAGATCCAGCGACATCTGTCCGACCTGCAGCTTTTCCATATCGAGCAGAGAGTTGATCAGTCGGATTAATCTTTCACTACTTTCCAGGGCGCGAGAAGTTGCTGATCGTCCACCATTGTTCAACTCGCCGTAGTGCCCTTCTGCCAACATCATCATCACGGCGTTGATCGACGTGAGAGGGGTTCGCAATTCATGACTGACCATGGCGACGAATTCCTCTTTTAGTCTTTCCAATTCGCGCCTATCCGTAACATCGTGTGCAACACAAAACATTTCCATCTCGGCATTGGACCACTGAAAGGTCCAGAGTGCAAATCTCGTCGAGCCATCTTTTGCCAAAACTGCTATTTCTAGAGGTTTTACCTGACTACCTTGATGAGCACTATTCAGTGTTGTAAGCATTCTTTGACGATCGGGTTTGCACGCAATCGCAGTTATAGCGCTGCCGATAAGCTCATCAGGCGAGTGGCCCCAATAATCGAAGCAAGCCGAATTGATGCGCTGAAACCTATACTGACTATCTAAAGAACAGATAACATCACGGGCATTATCGACCAGCGCGCGCTCCTTCTTCTGTGCGACTAGCAATTTTTCCGCCATAGAGTGAAAAGCGCGATCGAGTTGTGTAATCTCATCTCTGTCGCCGACCCACTGCTGTAGCGGTTCACCGGAGGCCAACCGTCTTGAGTTATCCTGGATGACACCGATTCGCTGCTTGATGTTTTGCGAGAAATAAACCCATAATCCCCATCCCAGGGCGATGCTTGTGGCGATTGCTACCCAGAGCAGTACTTTTAACAGATTGCGCTGCTGATGTGTCGCGACAAGACTGGCTTCCTGTACTCGCCCTTCAAAGTCTGACAGCTCCTTGAGTTGTTGGTGAAGAATGTTGCCCACTCCCAGAGCTTCCTGTCTAATGTTGACCTTGGTCAACGAGTCATCTTCGTAGGCTATCTCGCCGAACAACTCGATCATCTCGCGAAAAGATAGACTGATGCGCCTGATGCACTCGCTTTCGTGTGCATCTACAGTTGTTGTCCCGAGCGCTTCCAGCTCTTCGACATGCTTATCTACGGGCGAGACGGTCTCATTGGCCGAATTGCTATGATTGTCGGACATGATAAGAAGCGTCCCGAGATCATATAGCGACGCGGTCAGTGTTGTCGTTTCCAGAAATACGAGACGAGCATGCTTTTCTCTTTCGACATCACGCTCTGTGTCAGTAAGCAACTTGATCAAACATCCGAACACGACAACCGCAAATAGCAACGGCACCGCCACCAGTATCAATCCTTTACCGGAAATTGACAGACTTGGCGATTGGAGAACGTCCCCTTCTCGGACTTGCTGTAATCTTTCTTTGTCGGGTGCCGCCTTCATGACCGACCCTTTGGAACGCTCTGTCTTTGACGAATTCGAGATCTTAACTTATCTGCCGATGGGGAGTTACTATATTTTAGCGCCTCGAGCGCGGTATTAAAAGCAGTGGCAGCTTCGGCTTCTTTTCGCAGCGCTGAATAAACGGTGCCAATCGCAAAATACGTCGCTGCGGGGCCCTCTCCCTGGTGGTCCGAATCGATTTTATGGTACACTGACAGTGCCTTGTTAAGCCAAGTCAGAGAATCGGCCTTGGTCGCATAAGTTGCTGCTATTTTCTTATAGCACTCTGCCTGCTTTTGCAAAAGGTCATCGCCAAGTCTGGAGAACAAGTTGGCCGCTTCGGTCAAAGATTTCCTGCCCGACTCGATCTTGCCCTTTTTAATCTCAATCTGTCCGGCGATATATGACATGATAGCCCTGGAGATTGCGCTGTCTGTTTTTTGTGAGTAAACATTGATCAGTCGCTGTGCACTACCAAATTGTTTGGTTGCAATGTAGACTTCGCCGAGCGCCAGGAGGGATTTCATCTCTAGTTCGACGTCATTCGTCTCGGCGGTTTGATTGAGCACTTGTTGAAGTTGCTGTTGACTTTCCTCGAAGCGTCCCAGGCGACATAGAGCAAAACCAAGCCTCCAGCGCAGGGCCCGATCCGATATGTGTTTTGGAACAGCGTTGGCTACCTTCTGGCATTCCTGGTAGCAAGTAACCGCCTTTAGTGGCTGTTCCAAATTGATTGCAATGTCCCCTGTCGCGACGCCAAGATTAGCCCTCAGTTCGATAGGGAGTATAGTCCAATGCGAATACGCTTCTGAAAAGTGGCGTTGGGCCTTTTCGTATCTGTGCAGGCGCCATTCTTTGTTAGCGAGAGTCATGAACAAGACTGCTTTGATCTTTGCCATTCCTGAGGTCTTTGGCACGTTGCTCGTCGAAATCCGATCGAGCAGTAGTTCTAACTTGTCTGTGTCCGGCTGCGCCTCGGCTATTTGCGTTGCGTAAAATAGTGTCTCCTCGTAGGCCTTCGGATCTTGTTGCATAACGGCTTTATTCAACTCTAGCGCTTTTGCAACTGTCACCTCTGCTTGATCAAACTTGTGAAGCTGGAGTTGTGCATATGCAAGCAGTCGATAGCCGGCCGCTTTGCTTTTAGGATTGTTGGTTACCATCTTGGTGAGCTCGAGGCACAGAGCCTCGCCTTCGGTGTATCTTTGGGCCCTGAGTAATGTGTCTGCACGCGAAAGCTGATTAGAATACTTATCTTCGTCGTCCGACTTCTCCATTTTCTTCAGTGAGACTTGTGCTCGCATTAAGCAGAAGTGGCCAAGATTTGGTGCCGAATCCTGAGTCAATCTTGAGGCCAGTCCGCTGAGCAAATCGTATCTTCTAGCTGGTGATACGGTTTTGGGCACTGTCAGTTCTATGTAGTTGGACAACAAGGAGTGGGCTTCCGAGATTCTGCCATCTTGCTCCGTTAGTACAAGCAAGTGATACTGCACGTCTTCACGATCGCTCCGTGACAGTCGGTCCGCATTCTCGAGAGAGGACTCGAGTAGTCGCCTTGCTTCGGCCCTATAGCCAAGCTTGGCCTGTGCAATGCCGAGCAAGGCGGTTGTCTGGACCAGCGAAGGGAAGCCTTCGAAGAGCAGCTTTTGTTTGAGTTTATATGTGTCGGCCAGCACGTCTCTTGCTTGCGAAGGCTGATTGGCTTTGAGATACGCCCGGGCTAACTGGTCTAGACATCTCGATAAGAGCCTGTGATTTTGCCAGGTCGGCTTATCCCTTTCGCTCCCCATCTCATCCTTGCAGTCATCGATCGCCTTTTGCATCGTTTGGATTGCAGCGAGTAGATGATGGTCGCGTACCTGTTTCTCAGCTCTGCGCAACTCGGCCTCGATGCGTTGCTTGAATGGACTTCTTGTTGAGCTATTGTTTTTCTTTCCGCCAAGCGCGGTTCGATTTTTTGTTTTCTGAAAGCCGATTCTATTGTTAGTGACAAGAGCAAGGCGTTGCCTGATGTTGTTGATTTCGCGTTCGAATCCGAATTTTTGTTCGTCGGGCGCGGATCTCATCCATTGTTCTGCCGCACTGATCGCTTGTTTGTAGGCATTGACAGCCTCTGTCGATCTGTCCATGCGGGCCAATACATCGCCATACTCGGCATGCAGCAATGCTACTTTATATGGTGCCTCTTGCGTGCCTTTCAATTTCTCGAATGCCTTGAGATAGTGCTCTTCAGCTAAGGCGTGTTCCTTCGAAATCAGGGCGCGGTATCCGGCATTCCTTTCTTGATCGAATGCGGTACTGCTCGAATATCCAGGCTCGATCGAGGACGAGAAGATGGCGAGACTCAGGGCAAGCACAATGCTACCTGTCGCCGGATGCCTGATTGCTAATTTACCAGTCAATTGCATCATTCAATAGATCTCACCCGCGATTTAACTTTAGCGTGACGTAAATGCTCGGTCAACTCGGACCACACAAATTTCAGATGAAGTCATGCCGATGTCACGCCGGTTGACTATAGTCGTGTCATCGGATGGGCGAGGCCAAGTTTAGTCGAAGTGTGCACCATTTTGTAGGTCTACGGTAGCGAAAGAGAGTCCGGGAAGGTAACGGCAGCCTTCCCGGAGATTTTAGGATAGGGCGGGGGGAACTGTGATTAGAGCTAGTGAAACGCGCTATTACTCAGAACGGAAAAAAAAGGCGAAACGGCAGTCGATTAGGCAGGTAAGGCAGAGACCTGGAAGTCTGCTCGTGCTGATCGCGTGCATGTTGGCGGCGTTGTTGGTCTTCGTTATGATTCCATTTTTCAACTTCTGGAAACTAGCGCTGGCTCGACAATCGCAGCTTTCTGTCATCGAAGCGGCGTCTCTGGCTGCGGCACGAGACCTGTCCGAAATCGTAATCGAGGATCCACATTTTGGTTTTATCTCATTGAGCGATCACCCTCCGATAGGACGCGCTACTATCGCACCCGATGGAGAGCCGTCGCCAGTCACTGGCATTAATACGATTGTTGGTACATGTCGCCTTGAAATGTTGATAGCCTGCGCGATCAACAATGACGAGATGAAGCGCTTGGCTCTCCGCGATACGGCTGCGGCCAGGACCGCCGCGGAAAGGTTGTCGATTGCGCTCACAGGAGCGCTCAATCCGGCTAGCGGATACACTGCCAGAGATATGAATGGCACCATTGTCAGACCTTTCGAAAGTGCCAGGCAGGTACTTCAAGCCAGTCAATCGCCTGCCACTATGGCTGGTGTCCCAGTTTTGAAAAAACTGAAGCTCAGTTTGGGGTGGTTGAAAGAGGGAGGTTCGACTCAAACTCCGATACCGCAACCGTATTCGATGGCTCAGCTTCCGGAGCGCGGGGACTCGAGACAGACGTATCAAGCTTTTGTCGATCTTCCTGTAGACAACGAGAGTTTTTTCTTTGCCGGATTGTCTAGACAACCCTGTCTTGTTGATATTTCGCAGTTTCGAAACCCTGATCGATCGAGAATTTGCTCCGTTGTGAAGGCGGAGGCTGACATTCAGTTCTTTCAGTCGGAGCCGTTGCACATTGCAGCCTGTGCTCAGCCTGGTGCCATGCCGGAGACAAATCCGCCAGGTGTAATGGTGATTAGTTTTCCCAACGGACTTGTTCCCGAACTTCGCTGTGTGCGAGACCTGATCGACAACCGGCAACTTGCTCGACAGTCAGTTCAACTGCTTCGCGCGGAGCGTGGAGACTTTCCTGACGATCCGCGGGCGCGTCTTTCGCCGTCCTGTGATACCGGCGGTTCGTTGACTTTATGCCAGGTTTTTGCAGGCGGAATCTACGACTGGATTCGGACGGCCCATGCAAGACCTCGAATAGATGCGATTCTCGAAATGCTCGATCGGCCATTCAACGATCCTCGGACCTTGAGAACTGGAACGATTGACCGTCCATATCTGGCCTTCGAGTTCGATCGATATGGACGTATTCATGTTACCAATCTCAAAAATAGTCCATTTATGCGACAGACAGTTCATGAAAATCAAAGATATGCACTGGGTTTAAACGCCATTACATTTGGTGAATGTTCCTGGACTCTCTCATTTCGCGATCAGGTCAGTGAGCTCGGGCTTTTGTCGGGTGGCCGGCATGCCGGACAGTCTCTGCCCGGCGAACCTGTCAACTGGTGCGAGCTCGAGGAATTCAATTCTTCACCGGACTCGGCCGCTGAGAAAGGCAAGGGTAGCAGGGGTCTCGGATTGAATGTTGTCGGCTGTTCCAGCGGTTTGATAAAAGATTCTGTCTCGTTGGCATCTGCCTTCTTTGTCCGCCAATCTGACGGGGTTGGCGTGTCGCAAGCGCGGAAGTCGTACTATTCCGGCGGTATGGCGGTCGAGTTCGTTGTTTCTTCTCCCAGTCTGGCAAAGCTCTAGGAGGTGGTTTGCATGAAGTCTGCATCTGAAAAATTTGGGTCAGGGTCAAGATTGCTCGCGGATTCTTGCCGCGTAACGGGCCGTCGGACAAGATTGAAACGTTATGGGCAGTCGTCTCGCGTCAGGTCTCGAGGGACGGCCATCCCTGAGTTTGCATGCGCGTTGTGTGCATTCATTCTGGTCTTGTTTTGGCCGGTTTTGAACCTGGTGTCTTTCGTCGGTGCATATGGCGTCGTCGCGCTTATGGTATGCGATTCGGCCATCCAAGCTGTTAACTGCGGCACCTATTCGGCCGCGCGACGATCGGTCAGGGCAAACGCTCGAAAGATCGCAGCTTCTAATCTGTCCAGCTTGTTCGGCATTGAACGTCCCAGGTTGAATCTCTCTGTCTCGTGCACTGACGTGAGAAGTGGTGTTGTTTCGTATAGTCGAGGCGATCGTGCTCGTCTCAAAAGGGACGATCTAACCAATAAAATCTGCGACTTCGTGGTCGAGCTCGATTGCTCCATTCATCCTCCAGTACCCATCACATGCTATGGGCTGCGCGACATACCCTTGATTGGCAAGGATGTCGTGTTGAGTTGTTCTGCCAGACGGCAAGTTGAGAGACCCGAGCTATTGGCGGAGGAGTGGGACGAGACTTTTTTCTGCATAAATAGGTAATAGAAGCTATGTCTGGGAATAAAATAAACTCTAAGGCGTCATTGAAGCCGTTTCTTTCGAAAAGCTAAAGGGTTAGGTGTGGTGCGATTGGATGTCACAAGGCAAGAACTCTATTCCGAATGAAGTTCACGACGTAGTCGAATGTCTTCGGCTGGTCAAGGCCAATCACTTACTCCTTGTCGCTGCAGCGGCTGGGTCCACGCTGGTGGTTCTTATCAATCTCACTGTCGTTGCTTTACTCTTCCCCCTGGCAGAGGGGCTTATCAAGCAGGATTTCACGAGAGTGACTGCCACTGTATTTGGTTTGTCCATAAAAACATTTCCACCGTTTTTGCAAACCAATACTCGCCTTTTTTGCTCCCTGCTCGTGTTGATGTATAGCCTGGTATTGGTGAAGTGCGCTCTCGCCTATTCGCTCACTCTAACTGTCGCGACGCAAGCGGAAAAGTCTTCGGCAGCTCTTCGAGTGCTACTTATCAGCCGGTACCTTTCGTTTGGAAAGCAGTATATCGACAAAGTAAATTCGGATACGATCAATGCCTTGATCTACAACAGCACTACCTGGATTGCCCGACAGATTACGGCCTTTCATGCCCTTTCGACCGAAGCGCTGATGCTCACCGCCTACATCTTGCTGATGTTGTGGATCTCACCGGCTCTCACGTTGTGTCTAGCTCTCGTCGTGCCCGCCATTTTGTTCGTCTTTCGTGCCACCGTCAACAGGATTCACAACAGGGTTCGAGAACACATCAGCACGATCGAGGAACTCAATCTCAGGACGGCAGGGTTGGTAAAGATTATTTCGCTTGTGCAGGCTTTCGGAACGGAGCAAAGAGAGCTGGACAAGCTTAAGACTGAGACGAATGGGCAATTGGGTCTGGCGACGAAATACCTTGGCCTGCACAGTGTGATCGAGCCGTTCCAAGAGGTCGGCACCATGACCGCGCAGCTCATGGCCGCTTTCGCACTAGCGCTGGTTATCCCAATTGCCAGTCTAGACCCGAGAGATGTTTTTGTATTCTTCTATCTCTCCTCCAAAGTTGTTCCGTTATCGAATCTTTTAAATCAGTTTCGTCTCAAGCTGCTGGTTCATGCGGGTTCTATGGATGCGCTAAGGGCATTGATGGTTGATGACGATAAGTTCATCGTATCTGGTGGCAACCTTGAGTTTAAAACACTAAGAGATGCAATCTGCGTCAACAAACTCTCCTTCTCTTATGATGGCAAAGCGTCTGTCTTTGAAGATGTTTCCTTAAAACTAAAGGCAAACTCGGTCACGGCTCTTGTTGGTCGCACCGGTGTTGGCAAGACGACCATGTCGCAGTTGCTTTTGAGGCTATATGATTGTGCGCCACAGTCAATCTTTTTTGATGGTACCGATGTCCGCGAGTTCTCTATTCACTCGGTTAAATCTAAACTAGCCTTTGTAGACAATCAAGGGATGTTGATAGACAGCACACTGAGGGAGAATCTTTGTTATGGGCTGTCTTCAACAGTCGATCCAGCGTTTTTGGAGGAAGCGATCGAAATTGCTCAACTTCAGCAGTTTATCTCCGAACTACCCGATGGACTTGACAGCCAGCTTGGTGGCAGAGTGTCGGCCGGCCAGAAGCAGCGGATTGCGCTCTGTCGAGCTATTTTGCGTGATGCTCCTATTTTGATTCTTGATGAAGCGACGAGCGCTCTGGATCCAAAGACGGAAGAGCTTATCATGAAAGCCTTGAAGAGCAGGCTTCGCGGAAAAACTGTCTTGCTTACGAGCCATCGTCTCTGTGCTGTTAAGTACGCTGATTATGTCTATGTATTCGAGGATCGGCACGTGGCACAATCCGGTACGCTTTCTGATGTGAGTGGCGTCGAGGGTGCATTCACTCGATGCTTCAACATAGAGCCGGCTCGCAACGCGGAACTCAATACGGTCATATCCACTGAGCCACGTTGATATGGCCTACTCTCGAGTAATTGAAGTAATTCATAATGGAGTGCTTTGCACCAATAGTAGTGTCACGTACAAAAAATTTGGAAAGACCTTGACTTACACTCGCCGCGATCGCGAAGCTATCGCCTCCATGTTGGCTAAGGGCGTGACGCAATTGACCGACGTAACCGATTGCGATGAGGCCTGGAGTTCATTGTTTTCACCTTCGGATGTGGTCGGAATTAAAGTTGTACCGGTTGGCGGACCGCAATCTCTGTCGAGTTACGAACTTGTCGACGCGATTGCGGATAGCCTAGAGCGCATTGGTGTCAAACGCAAGTCGATCATCGTATTCGAGCGATTTCGCCAGGACTTCCTGCAATTTGGATACGATCGTTTCATCGACTCACGTATGCGATGGGAGTGCGCGTCAGAGAAATTCGAAGCACGACAATCCGGGTTGAATGGTTCTGGCAGAAAAGCGCTTTTTGAGAACCACTTGACGGGGTACTCCAGCGCTCATTACTTTGATTTCCCTGTGCCGTGCCCGTTTGCGGACCCTGATGATCGGGAAGGGCAACGATCGTATTTGTGCAAGACGGTGGCCACGAAGGTTGATAAAGTCATCTCGATTCCTGTGCTAAAAGACCATGTTGCAAGCGGATTGACATTCGCTCTGAAGAATATGTCTCACGGGTTTTTCAACAACGTGTATCGCTCTCATCAATACAACTCATCTACAGCGATTAGAGAAAATTGTTGCAACGAGTTTATTCCCCGTGCCGCTTCGTATGCGACTGTTCGGGAAAAATCAGTTCTATTCATTGGCGATTCGATTGTGTGCACTGTTAACGGTGGTCCTGGTTCGTGGAATCCGCGTTTCTTGACTTTCGAGAAAAATGCCCTGTACTTCGCCACCGATCCTGTAGCTTTAGATTCAGTTGGATTGCGCGTGCTTGATGACGTCAGGCGAGAGCAGGGTTTAGCCGCCCTGGGAGATGTTGTTGGGCCTCCCGACAACGACGATCCTGATTCTGGAGAACTCTACCGCAGGCGCCACGTCGAGCATATCGAGTTGGCTGCTGACTACGGTCTGGGAGAGATAAATCCTGTGCTCGAGACTTTCGAAATTGGTCAAAAAAAAGGGTGAACCATCGGTCTGGTTGACGAAGGCAAGCGCTGACGAATACAATGAAACTTCAAAGACTGTTTGGGCAGGCAAATTAGTGTCCGATTCGCCCCCTGTAAAGTGTTATCGAGTTAACTCTCCGGCTGTCACCTTCGAGTGGATGGACGGTGAGGTTATCGCCGTCCATTTAATCAACGGACACTATTTCAGCTTCGTTGATACGGCCGCTCCTGTCTTCTGCGCACTTGCAAGTGGTGCTAGTGTCGTTGAAATCGGAATGGCGATAGATGTCTTACCGGCGGGAGCAGCTAGTCAAAATCAATATGATCTGGAGTTGGATGCCTGGATTGCTCGATTGGTCGAAGAGGATCTGGTCAAACTTGACGATTCTTTCTCGGCGGATTCTTCCTGTCCCGAAAAGGACAAATGGTTGTCTTCGGTAAAGGCGTGCAAGTCGCGGCACCTGTCAATTGAAAAGTTTACTGACATCGAAGCGCTTTTAGCTCTCGATCCCGTGCACGACATCTCAAGCGCGGGCTGGCCGAGCCGCAACTGATGAGGATTTCGATAAGATGTCTCTAGTTGCCGGTGGATCGATCGTTGAAAACATCCGAAAGCTGGTCGAACTTTCGCGGCGACAGACTTCCACCTGCACCATGTCGATTGCGGGGGCCACCATTACGCTCGTATTCCTCGACGATGGTTTTCAATCTCGAGTCGTACCGGCCTTTTCCAATACAGACGTGGCTTTGAAGAGCGATTCGGATCTGACGGTTTTGTTGGTATCGAGGCGACAGAACCAACAACTCGATGAAATCTTCGATGCGGGGATGCAACATTTTTCAGGACACCCGAATGAAACGCTTGTTTCTTCCAGTGAAGGTTTGCAATTTGTCCTTCAGCGATCGCCGGAGGCAATGAGCATTATCGATCTCGCAAATCATTTTGCCGTGTTTATTATCGACAGTCCACACGCATTGACCAACCTGGAGCGGGGCAATCCCCTGAAACACATACTTTCTGCCTTCTTCTGCCAGAGAGAATTTCTGGTCCTGCACTCCGCCGCTGTCGCTCACCACGGTGCCACTATTCTGATAGCGGGCAGCTCGGGTTCAGGGAAGTCGACGATCTCTGCTGCGTGCTGGCGATCAGGTTGGTCCTTCTTGAGCGACGATACTACACTCTGTGCGCGTACGGGCACTGTATATGGTGTATATCGCACCTTGAAATTGCAAACCGATCAGTCTGCACAGTTTTCAATAAAAACGGCTGGCGATAAGCTTATAGGCGAGGACAAGACGGTGTTTTTCGTACCCGACGACATCTCTCTTCGTGCCTCACCTCCGATTGCCCGGGTATTGGTATTTCCTGTGGTGTCGCGACAGTCTCATCCAGTTATCGAGACGATTCCTAGTGGTGAGGCATTGCGTCGCCTCCTGGCTAGCAGTTTATTTTTCTTGCCGGTTACAAAGTCGACCACAACAGTAAATTTACTCGCGGAGTTGGCTCGTACATTGCCCGCATACAGGCTAACCTTGGGGCGAAATCCCCTGGAGATACCCGAAGTGATAGCTTCTGTACTGCAGTAGTGAATCGGTGCGTTATAGGATAATATGTTGGGTTATGAGAATTTCTTACCTCACACATCAATTTTATCCCGATATCGGCGGCATGGAAGTGTCAGCGCTGCGCACACTGCCCTTGTTGCGTCAACGTGACGTCGAGATACTGGTCGTCTGTGGATGCTGGGACGGCGTCTCGCCCCAAGAGACGGTCGTGTCTGGGATGACCGTGGTGCGGTTGCCGATGCTGAGTGCGCTGGCCAATGCCGATCTTCGAGGTATCAAATCGATTCGGGCTAAGCTTCAAAAGCTGGAGAATGACTTCCATTCGGATTTGTTTCATTACAATGTCGGCACACCAGCGCTTTTGTTCTTCCAGAGCCGGCAAGATAAGCCGACATTGATTACTTTACACGGCACACTGACCACTGGCAGAAGCAAGCTCACCGGTGGCATGGACACGCTACTGTCGAAGTCGTTGCACAATGCCACATGGATCAATGGCGTCTCGAAATACGTGCTAGCCGATGCCAGATCGATCCATCCCGACATTACTGACAAGTCGACCGTAATTTATCATGGTATTGAATCGGAAAAGTCACCATCCGAGATATCATTCGATCCGCCGATTTTATTGTGCTTATCACGACTGGTGGAAGAAAAAGGAATCGAATTGGCAATAGATGCCGTCGGTCTGGTTCGCAAAGACTTTCCTGATTGTCGACTACTTATCGCTGGTGATGGACCGCTTCGTGCAGAGCTCGAAATTCAAGCCCGAAAGTTGCCACCAGGCGCGGTGCAGTTGTTGGGATTGGTGCCACCAGAGGAGACACTGTCCCTTATCGAGCAATCTTCGATCGTGTTGGTTCCTTCCATCATGGACGAAGGATTTGGTCAGGTGGCAATCGAGGCTGCCATCATGGCGAGACCGACTGTCACGACCGGCGCGGGCGGCTTGAGCGAGGCGGTAGAGCATGAGAAGTCAGGATTGTTGGTAGAGCGCGACAGTGTCGAGGCGTTGGCTTCAGCAGTCTTGCGACTGCTGAAGGATCCGGACTCTGCCAGGGCATTGGGAGTACAGGCGCGGCTTCGCTGTCAGGATAAATTCGATCTGTCCGCCACCGTCGATCAATATGAGTCGCTATACAGGCGGCTTGTCGCTGAGACAGCCCCATGCCATCCATCGATCAACAACTGACCTATGATTGAAACGTCTGATAGCCCTGTTGTATCTGTAGTGGTTCCGGTTTTCAACGGAGAAAAATACCTTGCTGAGACTTTGAATTCGATTTCCGCTCAGTCGTACAAGAATCTTGAAGTCATCGTGGTTGACGACGGCTCCGTCGACTCTACCGCGTCGATTGCGCAGTCGTTTCCTGGCGTTAACTATGTTCATCAATCGAGAGCGGGTGTAGGAGCTGCTCTCAATACTGGTTTTCGAAAAGCGACCGGCTCGTTTTTTTCAGGTCTCGATGCCGATGATTTGTGGACCGCTGAAAAGATTGAGTTGCAGTTGCGTGCCCTTTCTGCGCAGCCGAATGTGGACATCGTGTTCGGTCATGTTGAGCAATTCATCAGCCCGGAGCTGGATGACGCTGCTCGCGCCACGGTCCATTGCCCAGAAGGAGCACAGCCCGGTCCATCCATCTGCACTATATTGACGAGGCGCGAATCATTCTTGAAGGTCGGTTGGTTTTCCGAAGAGCTTCAGGTGGGACAGTTCATCGAGTGGTATCTCAGAGCCACCGAGATGAATTTGCAAATTGAAATGCTTTCGCAGACGGTTATGTACAGGCGATTGCACAAAAGCAATCTCGGTCTTGTAAATCAGCAATCAAGTTTGCAGTACTTGCGGATACTGAAGCAATCCCTCGATCGACGAAGAGCCGGTCTGTCCGGGGGCACCGAGAATGCAGACACTTGAGGCTCTGAAAGTATCACCGGCTTGGCAGCCGGACGAGCAGCATATGACTTTGTTGAAAGCCTGTCTTCTTGAAGGACCCGAGGCTGTTGAATCCTGGTTATCCTGGCGCTCGTCACTTGACCAACTCGGAGATGCAGATCTGGAATCTTTGAAACTCTTCCCCCTGCTCTTTGAAAGTGTCGGCTCTGCGATCTCAGCAGATGAGCAGGCGATTTTGAAGGGTACTCAGAGGCGAGTCTGGTCGGAGAATCAGATTCTCTTCAGTTTTGCAAAACAAATTTTATCCGAGCTAATCGCCAATAACATACCTGTGATGCTGCTCAAAGGCGCGTCTCTCGTTGTGCAGGGTGTTTATCCCTCGCTCAAATTGCGTTGTCTGGGCGATGTTGATCTGATGGTTCCGCCTCGCGAGATCAATAGAGTGGCTGCCATTCTCGAGCAACGTGGTTGGAGCATTCCTGAAGGTTGGGATGGCGGTGACGGCACTCAACGTATGATAAAAAAGCTCCATGCTTTTTCAACGGTGTCTGAGCGGCTGACACAACTGATGCCAACTCGTTCGATCGACATTCACTGGCGACTGTCGATGCTGTTGGATCAGGATGTCTCTAATCGCGAGTTCTGGCATCGGGCAGTGGAGGGGCGAATCAACGGCTTGCCCGTGATGATGCTTTGTCCGGAGGATCAGCTCTTGCATTTATGTTTGCATGGTGCCAGAGCCTGGGAGTCCGTCGCTGCACCAACAGAGAAAAAAGATTCGATAATCTGGATCGTGGATTGTGTTCGTCTTGCCAGAGCCTTCCCCGATTTGGATTGGCGTAAAACAGTAGACAATGCCTATCGCCGCGGTGTATCTCTGCAAATCCTATCTGCTCTGCAACTCTTGAAAAAAAACTTTCTGCCATCGATCCCAGATGAAGTCTTCGAACAATCAGCATGCAGTAAAGTATCTCGTATGGAAGAATTGGTGCTGTTTTCCACCACATCGCCACGTCCTCACAATGGGCGAGCGATCCCGCTAAAGCAGTCCTTTTATCGAGAGGTGTTCAAACGCAGAGGGTCAGTCAGCCTGAACCGAGTAGCCGGCCTGGGCCTGTGGCAGGAGGCGATCTCGTACTCGGCTCTGGCGGTTTGGAACTGGGGTCGCATGATAGCAAAACGAGTGGCCGATCTGGTAGTTCCCAATTTAGTCACGCGTATTCACGCCGATCGGAGAGCGCAAGCCCAGCAACAATGGAGTGTCGCGAAGCGCGCTCTCGACGAAAGCAGGGTTGAACCGCTGTTTCAGGCCACACCATTGACTGCTGTCGATAGTTTTACTGCCGGGATAGAAGGACCGAACTGCGATGCTGATGGTAATATCTACGCGGTCAACTATCTCGAAAACGGCACCGTTGGTAAAGTTACGCCGGACGGTCGAGCGGAAGTGTTTGTAAGACTGGAGCCGGGAAGTATTCCAAATGGAATTGTCTTTGACCAAAATGGCTTCATGTATGTTGCCGATTATAAGAAGCACAATGTGTATAAAATCGAGATGTCATCACGTCGAATAGTATGTCATGCTCACGAGCCACGTATGAATCAGCCGAATGATCTCGCCATCACTACTGATGGCATCATTTTTGCCAGTGACCCCAACTGGAGAGAGAAAACAGGAAGAGTCTGGCGAATCAACGTTGATGGTACCATAGATCTTCTAGCTGACGATATGGGCACTACCAACGGTATCGAAGTCAGTCCTGACGGAAAGATGTTGTATGTCAACGAGAGTGTGCAACGGAGAATCTGGCGCTTTGACATAACGGAGAGCGGAATTACCAATAAGACGCTGTTTAAGAAATTCGCCAGGGGCAGCCTTGATGGGATGCGATGTGACGTAGAAGGCAATCTTTATGTCACGCGTTACGGTACCGGAAGAGTTGCTGTACTCAGTTCTAGCGGAGATACGGTTCGCGAGATTGACGTGCTGGGCAGGCGACCGAGCAACCTTTGCTTCGGAGGACCGGATGGCAAGACATTGTATGTTACTGAAGTCGATTACGGTCGTCTGGTTGAGGTGCGCGTCGATAAAGTCGGATTGGCGTGGCATCGGTTCAGACAATCCGCTTCCGAAGTGCTCTAGGTATCTTCGGATGTTCGGTTTGCAACAGGTGCTAGTTGCCAGCCGAAGTTTCCGGTGGCGCGTGATCAACGAGCGGAATCTGTTGTGGTGCTCGGTACCGAATGGCGCCACTGGGACCGGCGTCTGGCTGGCACAGAGCGTGTTGAGCACCTTTTCATTCCAGATCCCCAGACTCTGGAAACAGATGTTCGGAACAGCCAATTGGATTGTTTTGACTTGTTTCTACTACTCCAGGATCGTGGGCGAAAAGCTTTGGCAGTTGAGCTTCTTGAGCTCAGCTATGTAATTTTGCGGGTATTTGTATCGTCGATCCGGAGTCTTCAATCCCAGGCAGGTAGCTATTTCATCTGTGAATGCTACGCAGTCGCTTTGTCCGACTCGAAAGCGACGTTGTTTCCATTTGAGGCTTAGCGTCTTTGTTTTTTCGAATTTATCCTGATCGACAATTGCCACGACTGCATCCAGGTTGCGTAAGTTGCCCCGACTGGCATTGTCGACCAGTATTCCCGGAACATCGCAGAATAGCGATGGGATCTGGTCATGAGCATATTTTGGCACATAGCCGCAGGTCTCTACTTTGTCTAGTTTTATCGGGATAGAGCCGCTCCAGGCGATGTAGCAGTGTCCAGGATAACCATGCGAGTTACTCGCCAATCCGCTACAGAGAACGACGTAGTGTGTGGAAGTTGAATCACCATGCAAATCGACGATCCCCGGGGCACTATGAGGCAGCCGATAAAGAGCGGCCCAGGCGACCATGTAAAGAACTAGCAGACCGAGTGTACCGAGAGGCAGCGTGACAAAAACTGCCTGAACTAGCCGCTTTGCAATAGACTTGGCGTTCAATGGTTTTGTTTTGAATGCTTGTAAATGAGGAGTGGTCAGCTTTAGTACGGGCATGCTCGGTTGACCCTATGTCGTTAAGTGCCAACAACCAACATAGCAGCCAGGTTTGGGACTTTGTGATCGTAAAGATCGGTTGCTCAGGTGTTGCTTCCGTAAATCCGAACTTGTTTAGTGCAAACCGCATTCTGGAATAAGATGGCCATAGTACGTGTATATTTGGGTATCTATATAAGGGAATCAGTCGAGTGCGGCGGTTTGCAATTGCAGACCAGGATGAGTAGAAGAGCAGCTCTCCTGGTGTCGCAATATAGAAGGCAATTTGAGCGGCAATTTATTCACCAACCAGGACAGCGCTAACGAAGTCGAAAGACCTTCCGAGCGTCCTGCGTCAAAAGATCCGTTGGTCGGTACCACCCTTGATGGCAGATTTTACATTGAAGAGGTCCTTGGCTCCGGAGGAATGAGCGTCGTATACAAGGCCAAACAACTTCGAGTCAATCGCTATGTTGCTATTAAGACCATTCGAATGCAACTCGATAGCAAGCCCGTTTACAAAGAGCGTTTTCAGCGTGAGATAAGTAGCTTGTGCGCTCTGAATCACCCCAACGTTGTCACTGTCTATGATTGCGTGATAGGCTCGGACGATCAACCGTACATTGTCATGGACTATCTCAGAGGTCGCAGCCTCGAGGCACTGATCAAGTCGGATGGACCACTTAACTTAGAACGCTTCGCCAGCATTGCAATTCAGGTGTGCGCGGCGCTCGATCACGCGCACAAAAAAGGAATAATTCATCGCGACCTGAAGCCCGGCAACGTCGTTCTTCTCGACGATGAGACCGATATCGTGAAGGTTGTGGATTTCGGACTTGCAAAACTCAGCGAAGACAATCGCAAGCTGACGCATTCCGGAGAGCTCTGGGGTAGCCCACCCTACATGAGCCCCGAACAGTGCATGGGAGAGTCTGGAGACGAGCGCTCTGACATCTACTCGTTAGGCTGCGTCATGTACGA
Organism: Candidatus Obscuribacterales bacterium; assembly: GCA_019746975.1. Lineage (GTDB taxonomy): Bacteria > Cyanobacteriota > Vampirovibrionia > Obscuribacterales > Obscuribacteraceae > JADYXR01. Next base: position 3,742 of record JAIERK010000119.1, on the reverse strand, counting down.
GATGGCGACAGGGCTAGATCCATTTGCTGATGCCAACACGGTTTTCGAGCTCATTAATAGGCATGTGCATGCCAGTCCACCGCCATTCTTCCAGGTAAATCCCAACGTCGTTGTTCCTCTGAAGCTTGAAGCGGTGATTTTCAAGGCTCTCGAAAAAATCCCCAACGATCGGTTTCAATCTGCGCATGAGTTGCAAAATGCGATTGTCGAGGCGTGCTCTGGAGAATCAGGAAATTTGCAGTTTCACCCATCAAGAACGGGTCGAAGCAGTGGTAGTATCGAATTTGGTGGCATCGCTCCGCCGGTAACTCCGGAGGAGTCCGGTGCTCGCTCCGCTCAAAGTCAGCAAGTCGCCTGGTTCGCAGGTATGCTTAACTCTGTCGATCCGAATGAGTTTTCCCAGCAAGAACCTCAATGGCAGAATCGGAGCGAACGAGACAAGACAATCGACCATGTCCCTGAACCAATGCCTCGACCGCCCGGCTCGGTGACTACAGATATCGCAGGAATCAGCCCTGGTGGCAGAGACCTCCGTCCGCAATCCGATAGCGGTGCACCAAACACGCCATCGCCATCTCCGTACGCCGCTCCGCAGCAACATCAGCCACAATACGCGCCTGCGCCTCCATCGCCGTATGCTCCTCCGCCGCAATCACAGCATTCGCTGTCCACTGGTCACGGGGCTAACGCTGATTCTCAGTACGGTGCTCAACAGCAACACCACCAGGCAGGCTCCGCCGATAGCCATCAGGCGCATACGCATAGTACGTCCATGGAGCAGGGGCAGGTCGTACAGCGAGAGCAAGAATCGTACAGCCATCTTCCCCAGCAACAACCGTACGGCAATCAGCCGCAACGGGAGTCTCACAGCCACTTACCGCAGCAGCCAGGCTACGATAACGCGAGCGGCTCGTCCAGAGTCGTACCCACCGGGTCAGTCTACGAGAGCGGGATGGTGAGAGGTCCAGTAGATCAATACGCCGGCCAAGCAACAACCTTGAGTCATCTCAGAGACGCGACAACATCGATTGAGAACCCCTTGAAGGTCTGGATCCCAGTCTTAATTGTCGTGGGAATCATCATTGGGCTCGGTTGCGCTCTCCTTTGTATGCCGCACAATCAGCCCTCGACAACGACTTCGCAGACCACCGTGACTGCGCCAGCGACCGAATCTGCCGATACAAAGGATGATCCACAGTCGGCGGACGAGAAGGACGACGATCCGCCAGCAGTCAAACCGAAAAGTGCGCGTTCTGGAAGGCGTGAGCCTTCACGTGCTGCTCGTCCGCGTCCAGTACGAAAAGCAGAACCGAGGCACACCAACCCCGCTCCGAAAGCGGCTCCCGGCAAGAGTCCCAAGAAATCCGATCCGTGGGATGCTTTACGCGCCAATTGAGTTCTGACCAACCCGCCTCCCAGACCTGCTCTCGGCAAGAGAACTAAGAAGTCCGATCCATGGATCTATTTCCCCCGGCGAACTGAGGTTGTTGCTTCAACTGGCAGAACGTGGGTGCCTGACACTGGAATTTCCTTAATGACAGCCAAGTGATTCTCGGATTGATCCAGTAGTTTTACGGTCAAAAACACGATGAAACCGATCAGGAGCGCTGCGACAATCGAAATCAAAAGAAAGTCATTTTTCTGTTTCGACGGTTCGGTCCGATCTATGGGCAGTTGGTCTTTCGGTGGCAACTCGCAAATCCTGTGCGCGCTGTAGGCGCTTTCAACTTTATTCGTTATGACTGATCTTATCTATTGTATATACGATTGTGCACTCGACAAATCAGTCGTTGTCAGCTAGTCTGACAACCTATGGAAACATCATCTACATCGATCGCCACGCTTGACGCAGAGCTTGTCGGCGCGATTGAGAAGCATTGGGGAATTCGCAGTCTGCGTCCTTTGCAAGAACCTGCGATCAGGGCCGTTCTTGAAGGGCGAGATTCGCTTGTGGTGCTGCCTACAGGTGGTGGCAAGTCGCTCTGTTATCAGGCACCGGCAGTGGTGCGAGATGGTGTGACGATTGTGGTTTCGCCATTGATATCGCTCATGAAGGACCAGGTGGATGGTCTCAAAGAGTCCGGCGTAGCGGCTGTTCGTCTGGATAGCTCTATCAGTTTAGAGGAGCGTTTGGCTGCCGCTCGCGATATTCGGCAGGGCACGGCGCGATTGGTTTTTGTGTCGCCCGAACGCCTCATTCAAAGCGACTTGTGGGAACTGTTCGAAGATGTGAGAGTCAATTCCGTCGCGATTGACGAAGCTCACTGTATTAGTCAGTGGGGGCACGATTTCAGACCGGAGTACAGGCAGCTCCACCTCTTGAAAGAGATGTTCTCTGGCGCCTCTATTCATGCCTATACCGCGACCGCCACAGAGCGAGTCAGGCGAGACATATTAGAACAGCTCGATCTCGTCAATCCAGAAGTTCTCGTTGGCAATTTCGATAGACCCAACCTGACCTATAGAGTCGTCCCCAGACGTGGAGATCTCTTGAAGCAGGTACAAGAGGTGTTGGCGCGTCACAAGGGCGAAGGCGGCATTGTATATTGCATCAGCCGCAACGAGGTCAACACGCTCACAGCTCAATTGGTAGGAGCCGGCGTCAAGGCGAAGCCCTATCATGCGGGACTCACATCATCGGAGCGTAGTGCCACGCAGGACGCCTTTCTTGACGAAGCGTGCGATGTTGTTGTCGCCACAGTCGCTTTTGGGATGGGGATCGATCGAAGCAATGTCCGATTCGTTCTTCACTCCGGAATGCCGAAGTCGCTCGAGCACTATCAGCAGGAGACCGGGCGTGCTGGACGAGACGGACTGGAAGCCGAGTGCGTGCTTTTGCATTCCGGTCAAGACTTCTTTACGTGGAAGGGACTGATGGAGAAGGCTGTGCGAGAGTCGCAGTCAGACCGGATGCACTTGGACAGCTCCCTTCAGCATTTGAGCGAGATGTGGCGCTACTGCCGCAGTCCAATCTGTCGGCACAAAGCGCTGGTGAATTATTTCGGTCAGGAACATGAAAAGGAGTCGTGTGGTGCTTGCGATCATTGTCTCGGCGAGACGATTTCGCTAACTGACGCCGATCTGGTGGCACAGAAAATAATATCGTGCGTCGCTCGCATGAAAGGCAGCTACGGAATCAATCATCTCGTCTCCGTACTCCGTGGCGACAAGAATGCTCGCGTGAAAGAGCGAGGGCACGATCAGCTGAGTACTCATGGTCTCCTGAAAGACAGTGACACTAATGATCTTCGCGATTGGGTCTATCAACTGATAGGACAGGGCGCGCTCTCTCAAATTGAAATTGAGTCTTCATTCGGAAGACCCATACCTGTTGTTCGATTGAATCAAAATTCAATGCAAATCATGAAAGGCGAACGCTCAATTCGTCTTATGCAACCGGTCCGCGGCAAGAAGTCGACCAAGGGCACGTCTTCCGGGGCTCCGAAAGGGGATGACGGATGGTTGGATGTCGATCGAGATCTGTTCGAGGCTCTGCGAACTCTTCGCAAGGAGATCGCAGATAAGATCGGCATGCCACCATACATAGTGTTTCACGATGCGACGTTACGCGAATTCGCTAGACTTCGTCCATCCACACTCGAGGCGATGCGCCAGATTTCCGGCGTCGGCGACGCCAAGCTCAGGAATTTCGGAGAGCAATTCCGCGATCGAATCTCCGATTTTTATAACGGACAGCCGGCAGCAACCTCTTAACTTGACTGGTATGTCGACGTAGAGAGGT
>JAIERK010000032.1 GCA_019746975.1 Candidatus Obscuribacterales bacterium | reverse complement strand
ACCGCTCGAAGCACTGCACTTTGGCACGGTCTTCTATTTCAGCGGTTGCGAGCCATGGGGCTGGCGCCTCTCCAATCTGGTCATGGAAATCGCGTCTTGCTTTCTGCTCTATCTCGCGACTGCCAGGATCTCGGGTAGTCGCACTCTGGCTTTCACCGCCGCCGTGATATTCGCTCTCTTTCCGGTGCACGATTCGACCCACTACTGGGCAGTCGGCAGTTGTGTCACTCTCAGTCTGATGTTATACCTGGCTAGTCTGTGGGCGACGCTGAAGGCGATTGGATCGGAAAAGAAACTGGCTTGGTTCGCCGCAGCTTATGCCGCTTTTGCACTCAGCATCTATGGCTATGAGCCATTTTTGCCGCTCGCTGCACTAAATGTAGTGGCATACACGACAGTCGGCAATCAGTTCAACTCAATTGCCGCAAAACTCCGAGCGCTCTTTGCGCAAAGCGTCCCGTATGCAGTGATCATCGGAAGCTTGCTTGTCTATCAGAGATACCTCGTCCCCTTAATCTCGAAGCCGGCATTGCACAAGATTCATCTAGATGCGGGACTGATGGCTAATGTCGTATGGCAAGGGCTCTACAACATTTCCCCTTTTGCCACCACGCCCTTCATTTCCGGCCATGTCCAAAATTTTCTTCTCAACGACGGACTGGGCGGCGGTACGATCGCTCGCTTGCTCGGACTCCTCGCGATCACCTCAGGCGGACTCTTGTTGACCGCACTCAGCGATCGCGAAGGAGCGACCGGTGAAGGCAACGCAAAGAAAAAGGGCGCGCTTTTACTGATGTTGATCGGAGCGCTGGCGGCGGTCTTTTCCTACACGATATTTGGGCTAAATCCAGAATACGCTCCGACATTGACGACAATCCTCAATCGAATCAACACAGGCGGAGCCATCGGCTACTCGTTGTTAGTCGCTGGCTTAGCCGGATCGATCATTTATGCAGGCGGAAGATGGACTACGGTGCGAGCCACGACAATCTACGCATTGGTCGGTATCGCCGCCATCGTGTTCACTTTAGTTAACTGGAATCTGGGCAAGACATGGGAAATTTCATGGGCAGTTCAAAAAAGAACTTTCGACGCACTTCACGCCCGCAAAGATGAGTTCGCCACCACCAACAGCATCATTCTCCTCAACTGCCCGCGATATGTCGATTGCGCGCCTGTTTTCGATGGAACATGGGATTTCGAGCAGATGATGCGGATCGCCCTTGGTCGGACTGATATCAATGGTGGTGTCGTATCAGAAAGAATGAGACTGAGCCGTGATGCTGTACAAGATGTAACCTTCGGCTTCGTGTGCGCCGAGTATCCCCTCAGGGGATTGGTACTCGTCACTCCGGGTCTCGAGTCCTGTACGCAGGTTCATGGCGCCTGGAACTTCATAGATATCGTAGAAAGAGAGGGCACCACATTTGGTTTAGCCAAGCAGGCGATTTCCGACTGGCGCAGTCAAGCGGCGCTCGGCATGAGGCGTCAAAAGAACGGTCTTTTTATCCCACAAAACAAGCGGCGTGAAGAGCCTGCCCAAGTTCCGGGCGAGTCCGCCTCTCCGTCAACGAAGAATAATACGCTCGACCAGAAAAATTTATCCGTATCAGGAAGCCTGTAGGGCGCTGCCTCGCAGAATGGGAATCGCTGCAGTACCTCGTTTTACGGTCACCCACTCGTGTCGACCTGATGCATCGGCACTATAATCTACGGATCATCAAGCGGAGTTGTAATGAGACTACGCCAGTAATCACGGTACTGGGCGAGGTCAGCGCTCAAGAGCTCGGCGTGACATTGACACACGAGCATCTGCTCATCGATCTAACCTGCCTCTTCTCAACTCCGCAATCAACCGAGAGAGATTTCCTCGTCGGTGAGTGTGTCACGCCCGCCTTGCGAGACACACTCGTAAGCGATCCGTATCATTGCTGGGACAATCTTCTCTTGCAGGATGTCAACGCGCAGGCGCTCGACCAAACGCGAGTCTCGATTCGCGACAGAATCGATTGAAAACCTATTGCAGATTTTTCAGCAATCCAGCACCAAGACCGACTGCCGCACCAGCAATGGCAGCTTGAGTTGTCTTCTTACCGGCACCGTGTCCGCGGTGCGCGGCGAGACCAATGCCTGCGCCAACCAGCGTGCCCTGGGCCATGTCCTTCATTATCGGGTGCCGCTTCATTGTTTCGCTAGACTGCAACAAGCCTACACCGGCTCCAGTGGAAGCGCCCAGAGCGCTGCCTCTCAGCACGCCCTTACGAGTAACGAGCCCGGTCACTGCTCCTACACCAGCTCCAACACCGGCACCAACAGTGGCGCTTTTCACTTTCGGATGCTCCGCGAAGAATTTCTTGGTGCCTGTCAATCCAGCTGTATTTCTGCTGGCTGAACCTTGCAGATTTTTGCCGCTGTTGTACTGCGCGAATGCTTCAGGAGCCGATACCATTGAGGAACAGCCAAGGACAACTGTTGCCAACGCGACGCTGATTTTTCCTGTCAGCCTGATCTTTGCCACTTTCATTTCTACCTCCTGACAGCAGAACTTTCCCATTCGGACCTTGCTCTCTTTTCTGACGACATGATCCCCGATTCGTTCCGCAACTGCAAATTACAGCCGGATGATACGCACTTAATCAAGCGAAACCCGTCCGCGAAAATGCTCATGAATACAGCCAGGTGACGAAGAAATCAGATCAAATCTAGTTATAAACCAGCATAAAATTATGGGGAATCCTATATGATCTACCGAAGTGAAGTAGCTGATAACTTAGCTGTTCGCAGGCGAAAGCGGCCCCCGAGTCAATGTGGGCAACTTCGAGGTCGCCTTTTTATTTCTGTTTCTGGAGCTTGAACAAATGACCACCACAAGTTTGAAAGAGACACCCCTGGCTTGTTGGCACACAGAAGCCGGAGGTCGGATGGTTGATTTTGCCGGTTGGAATATGCCGGTGCAATATAAGTCGATCGTCACGGAACACATGGCGACCCGAACAGCGGTAGGTCTATTCGACGTGTCGCACATGGGCGAGTTCATTGTTGAAGGAGCTAAAGCGTTCGACTTTCTTCAGCACATGGTTCCCAACGATGTCTCTCGGCTCAGCGAGCCCAACCGCGCCCTCTACACCCAGATGGTCAGAGAAGATGGTGGCACCGTAGATGACCTCATTGTTTATCGTCGAACCAACGACTATCTGGTAATTGTCAACGCGTCCAATATCGACAAAGACTGGCAATGGCTCAATCAGCACGTGGGACAATTCGAAGGCGTCAAGTTGAAGAACATATCAGACGCTACAGGATTGATTGCCGTGCAAGGACCGAAGGCGGTCGATCTGTTTGCCGCGGTTGTCGGTGATTGGGTCCGGGACATCGGCTCTTTCCGCTCGGGAGAAGCCACTGTAGACGGTGTCAAAATCGAGTTCGGCAGGACTGGATATACCGGTGAAGATGGTTTTGAAGTTATCGTTGCAGCGGACAAAACTGAGTGGCTCTGGAAGCTTCTCCTCGATAAGGGTGCGGCCTTCGGCATAGAGCCCTGCGGATTGGGAGCTCGCGACACTCTTCGTTTAGAAGCCGGACTGCCATTATATGGACATGAACTTACAGACGATATAAGTCCAATCGAAGCCGGTCTTGGTTGGAGTGTAAAACTCAAGAAGGACAACTTCCTTGGACTTGCGGCGTTGAGAAAACAACACGAACAAGGGCCCCAACAGCAGATCGTCTGCTTGAAAGCCGAGGGGAAAGCGCTACCCCGGCAGGACTACAAAGTCTATAACGGAACAAAAATGGTAGGTAAAGTGACGAGCGGCTCACAAGGTATCTTCGTCGGCTACCCAATCGCCTTTGCTCTGGTTGAATCGGAGAGTGCAAAAATCGACACAGATCTTGCCATAGAGATTCGCGACAAGCATGTGCCAGCTCGCGTGGTATCACGCCCCTGGTACAAGCGCAAGTAGTAGCGGTCTAAAGACGGCCCGATCTTTCCGAACAGAGCGTCTCAGCTATGACAATGCTCACCGTCGATGATAGAGAACGCCCGCTTTCCGCAACAGAAAGCGAAAAGATTACGGCGGTTCACTGGCTCCTTATAGCAGGTCTTTTGACCACGGCTTGTTTCGCCGCGTTTGGATGTTCGTTATGGGGATATTTTTTCGGAGATGACGCATGGCATCTGCCGATTTTATATAGAGCGTTCCACGGTGAGACTGAGCTACTGCTGAAGACGCTGTTTGGCCCCTTCGCCTTGAGGGAGAGCCTGTACATTTTCTATAGACCGCTATCCGACCTGATCTTTTCGATTGATTACTTCCTGTGGAAAGCAGATCCGTTTGGCTATCACCTGGGCAACCTTATTGCCCATGCCGTGTCTTCAATAGCAGTGTTCGTACTGAGCAGGTCGATCATCAGATATTTGGTTTTCGACGAAAGAACTAATGCATCTTTCGATCACACCGCAACATGGAAGATTCCATTGTTGGTCGCTTTGTGTTTCGCCGTCTATCCATGTCAGACAGAGCCTGTCTGCTGGGTCGTCGCTAGAGTAGACCTCGTCGCTGCCGCGTTTCAATTCGCTGCAATGACGTGTGCAATCGAGTTTTTTCGGAGCAAGAACAAACTTTGGTTTGCGGGTGCCTTAACGCTTCTCACCGCAGGCCTTCTGACGAAGGAAATGTGTGCTTCCGTTCCATTTCTTCTCGTTTTCCTATTTATGGTGAAGAAAAGCGGCTTTCTATCGGCGCACACCAAAGAAGCGAGTTGGCCATGGCGCCAGGATCTGTGGCAAGCAATCAAAATGCTGTCGCCGATGTTTGCAATTCTGGCGATCTATTTAGTCGTCAGATCTCTGGCATTACACACCATCATCGGCGGCTACGTAGGAGCCGCCGGCTACGGACTCAACACCAGCTTCATTCAGCGTCTGCTGGGTATTTCGCACTACTGGAGGCTGCTGCACCCGGTAAGCCAGGATATCTTCGATCGAAATAGCGCCGTCGAATACATACTCCGCGCACTGTATCTGGTGTCTGCCATTTTGGTTGTCTTCAATTACAAACTGACGACTTGCATGAAGGTGAGGCTGAAGTTCGTGCTTATCGTAGCTGTATTGTTGTTAGCTATGTTCCTACCGGTCGTGCAAATCTGGTTCATCTCTCCAGGTCTTGTCGGGACGCGATTAGCCTACTCGTTCAGCTTCATGCTCTTCTTCATTCTTGCCGTGCTTCTCTACCCGCTAGAGCAAACATCCATCGCGAAAAAACTGAGACTCGGTGCCTATGCTATTTTCAGCTGCCTCATAGCGACATTTGTTTATATATCTATAAAACACAGTCAATCGTGGAACGAATCCACTCAAAAGGTCAATATGATTCGGCAGAGCATCGTGAAGCTCGTCACGACCCTTCCACCGAATCGCAAGGCGGTCCTAATCAATCTTCCTGAGCGCATCTCCGGACCGGGTGCGTTCTTCACAGTCGACTTTCTACCTGGACTATTGCGCCCACCGCTGAGTGATAAAGACATCTCCGACCGTGTCATTTCGATTGACGGTAATCCGCTCAACTCGCCGCTATTCAATCTCGCCCGATTGAAAGCGCTCATCGCAGCAAAACTCGATTATGAGTTCTTTCTGTTCGACCAGAAGAATGTCGAGTTTCACCGGATCGAATATCCAGACATGACAGAGCTCTCGACGCAGGCTGATCGTCCTGTAAAAGTGATACCCGCCGGAACTTTCAAAGATTACGAGTGGCAGCCGAAAGTCTGCAAATCGGCATTTACAAACAAGAAAACAGGCGACGACTTAATATCGTACGTGATTCCGCTCTCTCCACCGATAAATCCTCTCGAGTATGATGTGCTGGAATTGGCCATCACCTGTCGAGGACCGGCGGATCCCTTGCAACAAAAGTTGCGTCAGCTCAAAGGATTGTTCGACGATACCAATGCCAATCGCGTCACGACCAGAGAAGGAAACAGCGGCTTACTATCGTGGGATACGCAAACTCATGCCTTTGAAGATGCAGCGCGACCGATCCTCTTCAACATACACAACGACCCGCGCCACCTCGTATATAGTGTCAATCTGACTGAGCTGAAGAGCTGGCTGCTTGCAGGAAAAATAAGCTCACTGCGCCTGGACCTGCCGAAGAGTGATTGTACTTACGACATCGAATCGGCGGTTCTGAGAAGAGGCGACTACCTGGCGCCCAAGCTGACTTTCGAGGGGTCGGGCCGGTTCAATACGGTTGGTCTTGTCGAAATGTCAGGTCCAAATACTACCTTTGGTTTCGACCTGACAAGCATCCCATCAGCCACCTCCGGTATCGTCGAAGTTTCCAAACCCTACTTTGACTTTAGTGCGCAGTCGTACACTTACCGCGACGCGAAGAAAAACAAGACGGCGGCCCTTCAGATCAAGGTCGATTCCACAAAGGGAACATTCACCTTACCACCGGAGGCGGTGGCGGCTCCGGCATACTATCAGGTGCGTATCTGCGCCTGCGATCGTGACGGTAACCTGCTGGGCACATTCTCCGACCCAATCACCATTGCAACGATTCACGGATTGCCATGAACACCATGTATCAAAACCGCATACTGGAGCTCCGGGCATGAGCACCGTATCTGGAGGCAAAGCCCGGTCCACCGGACTAAGAGAAATTCTGGTCGTCGGCTTAATCATGCTGGTCGTCACATTCGCCGCCTGGGGCGACGCGCTCGGGGGCTATTTCATCGGCGATGACGGTTGGCATCTGCCACTCGTGTATCGCGCTTTCAACGGTGAGCCGGAATTGATCCTGAAGCAATTCTTCGCGCCCTACACCTTGCGTGACAGCCTCTACTTAATGTACAGACCGATGACGGACGTGAGCTACGCTCTCGACTTCGCTGTTTGGAAAGACAATCCGCTCGGCTACCATATAACGAACTTGCTCCTGCACGTGGCGGCTAGCTGCCTGGTCTTTATCTTGGCGAAATCGCTGCTTTCCCGCCTGCTTTTCAGTGTAAGAAGCGAGATTGACTACCAGCGTTCCGCCGCTGTAGTGATACCACTTGCGGTTGCACTGCTTTTCGCTGTCTATCCCGGACATGCGGAGCCCGTCTGCTGGGCGCTACCACGCATTGATTCGATCGCATCCATATTTACGTTTGCAAGCCTGATTTTTTCCCTTTTGTTTTTCGACAAACGCAACCGCAATTGGTTGACAGCAGCCACAGTAGCGATGCTCCTCGGACTCCTCACGAAAGAGATGTGCGCGACAATTCCGTTGCTTTCCATCGCGCTCTATATACTTCTCCCTCGCGATACCGGTGAAGAACATCATAGGATTAATGCCAAACTGTTTTTCCGCAAAATTCTTGAAGCGATGCAACTAATCTGGCCGATGCTTCTAGTTCTCATGGCCTACCTCTGCCTCCGAGCCTTAGCCTTAGGTTCACTGCTGGGCGGCTACGTAGGCAGCATAGGAGCAGGGCTCAACAGCACATACCTGGCCAGACTGTTCAGCCCGGAGGGATACTGGCGGCTCTTTCATCCGATCAATGAAAACATTCTTGGAACCAACAGCGTTGAGGACCTTTTCCTGCGTTGCCTATATTTCACGATAGCAGCGCTCATCATCGCCAACCAATCGACACCCTGCTTCATGGTTCGTCTGAAGTGTGCAGGCAAAATGCTTTTGCTCCTGGCAATCATGGTAATTCCAGCCCTGCAAATCTGGGGCGTGACTAGCGGTTTGATTGGTGCACGCCTGGCGTACACGCTCTGCTTGCCTTTCTTTCTAGCTGTATTCCTATTCATCTATCCAATCTGCGCCGATACCACGCGCCTTGTCAAACTATTGAGGGCAGCTGCATTGGTATCGGCTTTTGCGACGTTCGTTCTATTTGCATGGATGTCACGGCACTATGCAGGAGCCTGGGCGGAAGCAACCAATGACGTTCGGGCAGTAAAAGCTCAGGTAGCAGACGAGATATCGCTCCTGCCACCTGAGAAAAAACTTGTGATAATGGGATTACCGACAGGTATCAAAGGTTTTATCGCTTTCTACACTATCGATTTTCTTGATGGTGTTCTTCTGCCACCACTTACAAAGCAAGACATTACAAAACGTGTTATCTGCATAGACGGCACGCCGACCAACGATTACGTTATCAACCAATCGATTTTGCACGACGTTATCGACAACCGCGACAGATACGTCTTCAAAATCTGGAGACAGAGTACAAAGCGATTCGAGCCGATCGATCTACCGACGGTACAGCCGAAGCCCACGATCGCCCTGGCTTTGCAAGCGCTTGGAAGTCATTTCAGACAGCCGGTAGTCACAAGTGGCAATACCTTCTATGGAAATACGGTGAGAGGCAACGACCTCAACAGCTTCCAGCTAACTCCCGCTGAAGCTATCAACCCGCTCAGCGCTGAGGTGCTCGAGTTGCAAATCACATCCAGAAAGGTCGACGCACCATTCTGGAAACCCGTTCTCGACACCATAACCGGTATCATATATTCCGATCAAGAGCGCTCTGAAGCCGCACTAACCAATGGACATTCTGATGCCCGACTGGGAGAGTACGCCTGGCTTTCCTGGAGCGCACAGTCGGGCAACGTCGGTCAAGAAGCGATGCCGGTGTTCTTCCGACTATACGAAGAAGCCGGCGACCGAACCTACCTTGTCAATCTAACTCAATTCAAGAACTGGCTCTTTTCGGGAACTTCAAATGGTCTACGAATAGATCTGCCCAGAGCGACCTATCAATACGAACTGAAATCCGCCATCATAAAATCAGCTGAAGAGCTCATTCCAAAATTGAAATTGTCGAATGCGCTACCGATCAACAGCTCTGCCCTGTTCGAGACGGTCGCGCAAGACCTCAAGCTCGACTTCGACGCATCGAAGATTCCGTCAGCAAGCGGCGTCCTGGTAGAGATCTCGAAGCCGTACCTCGAATTTCATGTCCTACCGCACACTTTCCGAGAGAACAAACGCAGTCGAGAAGTATCTTCTAGTTTTTCAATACGAGACACAGTCGGTCAGTTCATCGTACACAAGAATCAAATTGCAAAGCCGGCTTATTATCAGATCCGAGTCTGTGCATTAAACTCCGACGGCAGCTTGGCTGGCTCTTTCTCGGATCCGATCACCATATCGACCACACATCGACCGTGATACTGAAGATCCGATAATTCCTCCAACGCGCCCTAGTGGTGGCGCATAAGCACCAGCTCAATTTAGAACCAGGCGCAATAGACAAAAAGCCCTGTTGTAAGAAAAACGCCGCCAAGCGCGATCGTGTCTAATATTCGAGCTCGTCTTCTCATTACGCTAATCATAAAATCCGTCCTCTCGGTTTGGTGAATTTAAAGGATGTCAACTCTCGTCGTGGTGTTCCCGATTTTGTGATCAGTCACTACGAAAAACGATCTCGACTTAGGCGGTAGTCAAGTGACACATTTGTTTTAAACGATCTCCATCCCGCAAGATCACCCCGGAGAGAAGCACTGGTGTCTTATCAAGTGAACAATGTTGAAAGTCAGTTCTCGCGATATCAATTATTTAGTTGCCCGGATGGTTTAATTTCGAAGATGTTTTGAATTCAAGGGGATTCTTTCAACGCTGGTCTTGCTAAGATCTGGTTTCATCAAATTGCGTTTTTGTCCCTTTAAAGGAGCAGGCGGCATGACTCTCTCGTATCCAGCAGAATTTAAGTACGTCAAATCCCACGAGTACGTGCGGGTCGAGGGAGACGAGGCCACTATCGGCATTACGGCATTTGCCGCGGACCAACTCGGCGATGTAACCTTCGTGGAGCTGCCCGCTGTCGGAAGCAAATTCAAGATTGAGCAAAAGTTCGGCGTCATTGAATCGGTGAAGTCGGTGTCCGACCTATTCATGCCGGTGTCAGGCGAGATCCTGGCTATCAACGATAGACTCGAAGGTGAGCCAGAGCTGGTCAATCTCGATTGTTACGGCGATGGATGGATGATTAGGGTCAAACTGAGCGATCCCAAAGAGCTCGACTCTTCCTTGAGCGCCGATCAATATAAAGAGTTCGTCGTCGACTAGAGCTGCTATTCGCTTTTCTCGAAAAGCGTTTCTTTCTCGAGATGTTCTATCTCGGGATGCATTTTCTCAACCAGGTCATTTTCGGCTTTCTGTTTTTCAGCTTTCGCATCTTCAGAAGCAGCCGGATTGACGACCTCATGTGGTGGCGCTAAAGAACCGGCGTCGGGCTTCAGTCCACCCTTCGACCGCGGCGTGTTCTCCTTCAGAATTTTCTGAGCCAGATCGTAGAAGCGCGACCCTTCAGTTATTTTGCCCAACTGCGATAGCGCCGCCTGATCCTCCGAATTCGCTTCCAACTTGTTGAGCGCATCGAGATAGAGCGCCTGATTGAGTAGCTCGCTGGGATCAGAACCGAACCCTGAGAAAAATTCAGGTACGGAGTTGCGCTTCAAAATCGTGATCGCAGCTCGGTAGTTGTGCTGATTGATATTTTGCTTCGCCATGTGGATGATGTAAATCCGCATGAGTCCGGTGGTAAATCCGGCAACAGCAAAGAGCAGACCTACCGCAAGCAATATGTCGAACAGCATTGGTTGCTTGAATTTTCGCCTTGCCACGGCGGCGTCTATTACCGAATCGAGCATCCGATATTGCGGCAGCGGTGGGATCGGCATGTCACCATCCTCGATACCAGACAGTGGTCCTACCGAAGAGGCCGATTGGCGCTTTCTCTCCTGGATCCGCTCTAGCTCCGCAGTATCGAGCGTTGAATCGTCATCGCAGACGACATCTTCATTTTCGGGCTGAGGCGATCTATTCATCTGCATGGAGATCCGATCTGCCTCGTCTATCTCATGCGATGTCGATGATTCGGAGAACTCTCGCTCTCGTCCTTGATCCTCGGCTTTTTCGCTATCCTTCATCGAAGTTGATGTTGTCGAAATGGGTGGGTACATCGCCACCTTTAACTTCTACCTTATCATGGCTATCAACCAATGGCAGCGGGTTAAGCGGGCAATCGATCGATAAAATCACGAAGTCTTTGACGTTTGTGACCGTCCGTCTCCGATTTCAAGGCCTGCGTTATCGTTTCGACGACAGCCGGCTTGTGGCCTTTTCTCGCAAGTTCTGATAATGTTTCAAACGCTTCTTTACTTAGCGATACTTCGCGGGCCCTCGTCTGTAAAACAACGCTCTTGAGGTCTTGGATCACAACTAACCGGGCGATACCGCGGAGTGCTACCTTGCGAACCTCAACCGAGGGATCGGCAAGAGAGCCGGTGAGGCGACTGGCGATTGAACTCGCGAGGGCTGAGCGCTCGGATTCCGTGCTGGCTGCTGCCGCTATTGCTAAAGACTCGAGCGCCTGCGAACGCTTATCCGGAGCGCAATCAGAGGTACATTTCAACAAAAAGTCGAGGGTCGACGGTGAAGGCATTCGAGCTAGCGCCTTCAATATGAGCCAGTACGTGCGCGCCTTCTCAGGATACGTCTCCGCGACCGGATGCATGGCTTTAGTCTGCTCACAACGATCGTCGATGTCGACCAGCTCTCTGGCCAGGCTGATCAAGGGTTGAGCCGCTTCCGGTGAACCTGTTGCCTCAAGAGCCGAAATCGTGACATCAAGCAAGGAATGATCGGACTTGAGAAGCTTTAAGAGCGATTTGGTAGCACCAGCAACGGCGTGTTCGCCAGCAAGTACGATAGCGCTTCGCAAAAGGGCTTCGTCTGCCAGATCCAGCTGCTTTTGAGAATCGAGACGTGTCAGCGTATCCTCTACAAGTTGACGGAGGTCCGTCGACTCCTTGTAAGCGAGCACCTGCTCGATGGTCTCCTGAGGCGGCGGACTGAGCAATGTGTAACTTCTATGAGTCTCCAACCAGGCGGCTAGCGCGATCGCACTGCGAGCTGCTGGACATGACGGGCTTTCCATGAGTGTGCGGACCAATACAGAGAAGCATTCGGGCAGCCGAGCCTCGATAACCATATCGTCGGAGAAGGTTTGTTTTGCCGAATCGAGGATATCGAGAACGAGCTCGCAGCCTGCTAGTTTCGCTCGTTGATCAGCAATTTCAAACAGAGTTTGCGGTTTGATGTGGCGAGTCACTGCAACGGCCGTGTAGTCCGATAGCTTGTGCTTCTGAAGCAAGGCCGATATAAGCCTGGCAGAAGGTTGTTGCTTCGTCAGTTCGGCAAGCGCACCAGCCGCGTCGACACGAATCCAGGGCTCCTCGTCCTCGAGATACTTTGCAAGAGCCTCTTCGCTTGAAGCGACACCGAGCTTACCCACGGCATAAGCCTGATGGCAGAACGCGATTGGGGCACTACCTCTGGTATCATGAAGCGATTGCTCGATTTTCGCTATTTCATCCGTCGCCAGAAGGTGAGCAAGCTGTAATGCAGCATTCGCCCTCACCTGCCAATCCTGATTGAGGAGCGGCACGTGTTCAAAAACGAGGGCATCATCTTTGACATCCGGTGCGAGAAGCGCGATTGACAATTTTTTATCTTCAAATTCACTAAATATTGTTTTCAGGCGTTCATCCCACCAGAGCGGCGGAAGTTTTAGCACGCTAGCCATCTGACGACTGTCCTGGCTCTCTAAGGCAAGCTTGAGGTCCGCCCGCACATCCTTGAATTCGCGTTGTCCATCAGGGGCCGATCCGACCAGCCCGTGGTAAAGGAGAAAATGCTCCAGTTCAAAATCGTCTGATTTGATCGGTGTTTTCTCTTTGAAAACATTGCTGAATTTTTTTAACCACTTTAACAATACGGGCATCAGTACCGCCTCCACCCTCACAATTACTGGAAGGCATTGCAAAACTATTATTGAAATCCTGATTATCTCAGCTTTGTAGAATAGCAGAGGTTTGTAAAATCTAGTTGCCATATTGCTAAAATGTAGGACTTTACCGGGTTTGGAACCTCTTATCTAGGAGACAACAGTGAATACTTTCTTGAGTTCGGAACAGCAAGCTCTTCAGGCGCAATATCGAGCTTTCGTCAAAGAGCATATCGCCCCGCATGCCAAGGCGCTCGACTCAGGCAGCTACAATACCCGCGATATTATTGCCGATCTCGGGCAGCAAGGTTACCTGGGCATCTGCATTCCGAAAGAATACGGGGGTCAGGCGCTCCCTTTCCTGAATTTCATATTGTTGGTCGAGGCAATCGGTGAAGTCGATCCAGGCATCGCGCTTGCTATTGCTGGTCACGCACAAGTTGTCGAGCTTCTCTCGAAATTTGGGACCGACAAGCAGAAATCGCGATATCTGCCGCTTCTCGCTCGCGGCGAGTGTCTTGCCACCCTGGCGGTCACTGAAGAGACAGCCGGTAGCGACTTCAGCGCAGTGAAATCGACAGTGCAGGGCACAAAAGATAAGTTAACCCTGACCGGACAAAAGACCTGGGTTGTCAACGGACCATTTGCCAATCTTGCACTGGTTATGGCTCGTTATACGGAAAGCGCGGAAGACCAAGGGCGACTGTCATTCTGGTTGGTCGACATGGACAACAGGACCGAGCTCAACGTCGGCTCCAAGCAGGGCAAGCTGGGCCTGCGCTCCGCCATCACGAGCCCAGTTGCCTTTAACGGTCTCAGCGTCAATCCGGAGGCACTGCTCTCCGAGAAGCGATTCGATAATGACGAACAAGCATTGGACGCGATTCGCCATGCTCAGTCCGTAAGTAAAGTGATAATGGCCGCTTCGGCAGTCGGTCTTCTCGAGCATGCTGTCGACGAAAGCGTCCAACGCGCCAGGACACGTGAGCAGTTCGGCTCCACTATCGGCAGGTTGCAGGCGATTCAATGGAAATTAGCAGACATGTCAGTCGACTCCTCGGCCGCCCGACTGATGACCTACCGAGCAGCCTGGAGCAAGGATGAAAAGCCCGAGCAGTTTTCGAAATATGCAGCGATGTGCAAGCTGTTCGCCGCTCGGGGCGCTCGCTTGCATAGCTCGGAGGCGGTGCAAATCTTCGGTGTGCTCGGCTTGAGCGACGATGAGCCGGTTGAAAAGCTCTATCGCGACGCGAAAGCGCTTGAGATCGTAGAGGGCACATCCGAAATTCAGAAGAATATCATCGCCGGATTGGCGAAGGCTTAGGGAAGAACCGCTTCGGCGTGCTCTACTAGATCCCGGAATCCTTGCGATCTTTTTTCCATGTAGACACAATGGATCGACGTGGAATATCAGTATGGACAGTAGGCTCGAGGGAGATAACCGTGCTTTGCAAATCTAATCGCCGCAAGGCAACTATCTGGTACTCGAGCCTGATCCTGGCATTGCTTTCCAACAGCACGTGGATTGCAAGAGCTGAAGCCCAGAGCTTTGCAGAAGGTGCCTCGCTCTATGCCAAGCGCCAATACAAGCCTGCGCTCGGCAAATTTCAGGCGCATCTTCGCGATCACCCGGAAGATGCATCCGCATACTACTACCTCGGTCTGTGCAGACAGGGAATGGGCGAGAAAGATCTGGCTGCCTACAGCTATGGCGAGGCCGTCAGACGCGGAGGGCACTCCCAGGCAGCGATCAACTCACTGAGATCTCTTTTAAAAATCGACTTTCGCCGCGCGCAACAGGTCACGCCGCCTAACAATATCGTCCTGCAAAGAATCTTGCAGAGCGAAGGCGGAGGCGCCCAAGTACAAGCTGGGGCATCGTCTGTACAACGGGTTCCCCAGGCACGAGTCACGAGCTACGGCACTGTGCGATCAGCGCCTGCCGGTGGTTCCAACTCATCGAATTCGACCAGCATCGACCCGTCGCTGCCCCAAGAAGGTCGATTCAATATCGTCGAGAACCCGGTCGGCAATTCGATGACATTTGTAGACGGCTCCATCAATGGACGTCCGGTTGCACACATGATCTTCGACACCGGCGCCGAAATGGTCCTTTTCGGAAAGAACCAGCTCGAACAGTACGGAATCGCCCCACCGACTGGTCCCTCCACATCGAATGTTCACGGTGTCGGCGGCGTGCAGGAAGCCTGGAATATGAAGGTCACTCTCAAGGTAGGCTCGATCGAGCGCCGCGACTTCCCTATTACGGTTCAAGAAAGAATGGACATGGCACCACTTTTGGGCCAGAGCTTTTTCAGGGAGTATCAATGCCAGATCGATAAGGGCAGCAAGCAGATAAGATTGGTTCGCAACGACGTGTTTCAACGATCCGCCAATCTATCGAGCGCATTTGCATCGCAAGACTCGGTTCCTTTCACCAGACATGGACGGCTGATGATTGTGCAGGTGCAAATCAACGGGAGAGCCATCCCGATGGTCATGGACACCGGAGCCACCAATACGCAATTCACCAAAGACCAGTTGCCCTCCGGCGTGACCATCCCACAAGACTCCGTGGTCGGCTCAACATCCGGAATAGGCGGGGTTTCTTCCAACTTGCAATTCCCAGTGAGCAGCCTGAGACTTGGCCCGATAAGCAAGAGCAACTTCCCGATCCAGGTAGTGGCCCAAGCATCCATGCCGTACCCACTTCTGGGCCAGGACTTTTTTGGCGATTGGAGATTTTCAATCGACACTATAAATAATCAAATCAAGTTTCACGGGAGAAGCGGCAACTAAGTAGATGACCCTATCCGTCGTTATCGTTGCGCAGGACGAAGAACGCACCATCGGTAAAGTTATAGAGGCTGCCACGCCTATAGCCGATGAAGTGCTGTTGATCGACTCCGGCTCCACAGATCGAACGATAGAGATCGCTACTGCATTGGGAGCGCAGTGCAGGCATCAAGACTGGCTCGGCTACGCCAAACAGAAGAATCTAGCTCTCTCCTTGGCCAATAGCGACTGGATCCTTAGCCTTGACGCCGATGAGATTTTGACACCGGCTTTAGTGGCAGAGATCAAAGGTCTGCTGGAGCGCGGATCTGCCACCGAATATGATGGCTATCTAATTCCCAGGGTCTTATTCATCGGTGATACGCCGGTGCGCAACGGCGGCTTCTATCCAGATGCGCAGCTCCGCCTAATACGACGAGGTAAAGGCAGCTTCAACGATCGTCTCGTTCATGAAGCGATCAAAGTAGACGGGAAGGTTTCATCACTGAAGAATGAAATGCTTCACTACGCCTACAAGGACGTCGCTGAGTTCGAGTCCGCCATGGATAAATACGCGAGACTTTCCGCGGACGAGTTCGCTCGTCGTCAGAGATTCGGCTGGAAATGCCACCCTCTCAACGAGCTCTTTCATCCGATTTGGACTTTCCTTTATAGATACCTCGGTCGCGGCGGTATCAAGGATGGTGTGATAGGTTTAGCTCTAGCCAAGATTTATAGCGACTACGTACGCAAGAAGATAAGGTATTTGAGAGATTTACAAAACAGCAAAGCATAACCAGTGATATAAACTCAGCAAAATCGGCAGCAGATGACGGATCCATCCAACAAAGAACAGCTTTTAAAGCCTCGAGATGTCGTGCGTAAGTCCGTCTCGACTCCCACGCGTGAACTCTCCGTCGCGGGCATGGTGGTTATATTGACCTTCTGGCTGGCGGCCGGGATCTGCTGCTCCGTCGTCTACCATGTGGCCAAAGGCGATGCCGGGACATTGAAGTGGAAAGTCCGGGTACCGGCCAGTACCGTGAAGGTTGAGGTTGATGCTCTCGATCCGTATGATCCGCCAATCTTGAATGTTTTTAAAATGGTCAATCTCTTGGATCTGGAAGACAGCCTGCACTTGATGGCTGCCACTAAAGCGCTGCTCAACTCCGACTACGAGCGTGCGCTTTCAGAAGTCAACAGTGTCAGCCCTGCACACCGAAAGCGCGACCCGGGCTGCACGACACTCGAGATCGAGTGCTTGCTCTCGTTAAAGCGAGCGCAGCAAGTAATCCAACTGACCGAGAGCCACATGAAGCTCAGCCCTCACGATTACTCAGGTTGGCTGTGGCGCGGAGAAGCATACGAACAACTCAAAGACTACAAAAAAGCGCTCGCCGATTACACCAAAGCGCTGGAGCTGTTTACCTATGCAAAGAAAGCGCTCTCAACGAAACTATCGCCAGTACATATAGAAAGATACGAAGAGATGATCGCGAGTCAGGCCTATCGGCGTATCGGCTCATGCTATGAGCGCATAGGCGACTACAAGACAGCATGCCAGTATTACGAACGGTCAATCCGATTGACCAACGCAAGACTGGGTTCGACCTTGACTCCCGACAAAGACAGCAAATCGGTATCGCAGGCGAAGAAGAACATCATTCGATTCAGCGAAGCGCTGAACTCCGATTCGGAAAATAGCGATCTCCATTTGCTGCGAGCACATGCCTACAAGCAGGTAGGCAAATTCGATCAGGCTCTCGACGACTATGAGAAAGTGAAAAAATCTGATTCGGTCCTGATGCATTACGAAAAGGCTGGCGCCAACTATGGTCTCGGTAATTTCAAATTCGCGGCCTACGACCTGAGGAAAGTTCATTCCGACGATCCTCTTTACGAGATGCCGCACATGCGGCATAAGAAGTTCAGTTTCGCTATAATACCTGTCACCCTGATGAAAAAGTCGGAGGTGCTCAGCGTATTCGACAAGCATCTCATCAGTCATCCGAATGACGCCGAAACTTACTACCAGCGCGGAGTTCTTCAGTTTGCTTTCCGAGAGTATGAAGATGGAGCCCAAGATCTCGAACAGTATCTAAGTCGCAGGGAAAACAAGAAAACCGTTACTACCACGAAGTCGCTGATCTTTCTTGCTCTCAGCCGCGGTCTGTGCAGGCGCAAGAATGAATGTCAGCTTCTGCTGGAGCGTGCGGTTGAAGCGAGCGACAATCAAAAGTGGTGGCACTCGATCTCGATGTTCCTTGCTGGACAGACTGTCACGGAAAGCGCTCTTCTAGAGGCGGTAAAAACGAACAAGTTACGAGCAGCTCAGGCTCACTACTACATCGGACAAAGTTATTTATTGAAAGGTCTCAAAGACAAGGCTGACGAAAACTTTCAAGCAGCCATTGATACCGGAGTTGGTGCCCGCGTCGATGAGTATTATCTGGCGAAATTGGCTCTTGTCGCTGCTCCCGAGCAGCACCAGGGCTCGATGATGTCTAGGTAGTCTCTGCCGGCATACTATCGTGCTCTTTCAATACCAGATGCCACCAACCGACATCTCGCCATGCGCCAAGCTTATACCCGACTTTGTCATAGGTGCCTACATGCCGAAAGCCCATCTTCTCATGCAGTCTTACACTGGCCTCATTGGGTAACGTAATCCCAGCATAGGCATTGTAAAAACCACGGCTTCTCAAGTCGTCGAGTAGATATTGGTACAGCCGCGTGCCCAGCCCTTTGCTCTCATCTCCACGACGGACATAGACAGAGACATCGCAGGACCACCGGTAGGCTGGGCGCTCGCGATGCGGTCCTGCGTACGCGTAACCCAAAACATCCTCTCCCTCCTCGTAGACAAGGTAGAGGTGTGTATTATTGAAGCGCTCGATTCGGTCTGCGATCTCGGACTCTACCGGCGGCACGTTTTCGAAGGTTGTAGCAGAATCAAGACAAAACGGCGCGTAAATCGAGAGCACCGCGGAAGCATCTTCTCGTGTCGCCTTTCGAATCATTGCTTTTCGGACGATTCGCCTAAAATCTCAGCAAGTAATTTGCGATATCTCTTGAGGTTTTCCTCGTAGGAACCACCCTCAACTCCATCGCCCGAGTCGGGCTCCTGTTTAAGCCACGGAGCTAATTCAATCAACTTCTTCTCGGTAACCCATCGGCGCGCAAGGAGGATCTCCTCGCAGGTCATGCCGGTGGCTTCCTCATCCTGTTTGACGAGATGCGCTTGTGCTTCGGATATGACTTTATTTTCGAGAAGAACTCTCAACAGCTCTTCTCTAGCCCTGTCGCCCTGTTCGGATCCGCTCACTAAGAGACCACTATGTCAACACGTTTGCCATAGCGTCCGGCTGCGGCTTTAATAAAGAAGCGCAACGCGGAGATTGTTCTGCCGTCTTTTCCGATCAAACGCCCGGTTACGGCCGGATCGCATTTCACGCTAACGCGGCTGCGTCTCGGCCCAAAACTCTTGCGCTCGAACATGAGCGAATCAGGTTCTTTGGCAAGAACCTTAAGTATGTACTCAGCCAGGTCCTCAGGAGCCTGGGTCTGGATTAGCTTGCTTTGGAAGCGCCTTTGGCCGCCGCTCCCGCCGCGGTACCCGCCGCCTGAGCTGCCGCGGTACCCGCTGCCGCCGCGTCCGCCTTTCTTATAAGACCCGCCACCGTATCGCTTGGTTGAGCTCCGTTTTTCATCCATCGTTCAACTGCTTCTCTGTCTAATCTGAGTTCTTTAGACCGGGGATTGTAATACCCGACTTCTTCGATTGGCTTGCCATCGCGCCGCGTTCGTCCATCAACCGCTACAATTCTGTAGTGGGGGGCTTTCTTGGCGCCTATGCGCTTAAGCCTGATCTTTACCACTTTATATCCCTCTTAAAACTTGTCGATACAAACAAATAAATGTGAGTGCTTATTTTACCAGGTGTATATGCAATTACCGCCAGATCTAGGGTAAATCGCGCTTTGCATTACTTACGGTTTTCTTTTCTTCTTGCGCAGCCGACGTCCCCGTCCGAAACCGCTAGGGTTAGCGCCGCTGGGACGTGCAGCCGTGGGTGTGGCGAATGGAAGTCGTCCGGGAGCGGCTCCTGGCATCCCGCGACCGCCTGAGCCAACGCCCGGCATTCCAGGTAATCCAAGACCCGGCAGTCCAGGCAGACCGCCGCCTCCACCGCCCATAAGCGGTTTCATATAAGCCATCATGGATTTCATCTGTTGAAACTCATTTAACATTTGACCAATCTGTGCATCCTTCAGCCCAGAGCCTCGTGCTATCCGCCTTCTGCGATTGAAATCGATCATTTCAGGATTTTTGCGCTCGGCTTTGGTCATTGAGTTAATGGCCGTCTCATAAAGTGACATCATTTGCTCGCCGTGCTCCGCGACCGCTTTCTGTTGTTGAGTGCTGAGTCCGAACATGCCACCCACACCCATCATTTTCATGATGTCGCCAATGGAGCCCATCTTCTTCATCATCTTCTGCATTTCAACGAACATCTCGAGCGTAAAATCGCCCTTGAGCATGTCCATAGCGACGCGCTCCGCCTCTTTCTCATCAATGTTTTGCTGGGCTTTTTCGACAAGCGAGAGGATGTCGCCCATATCTAAGATTCGTCCGGCCATCCGAT
The DNA here is from genome assembly GCA_019746975.1 of Candidatus Obscuribacterales bacterium. Taxonomy (GTDB): domain Bacteria; phylum Cyanobacteriota; class Vampirovibrionia; order Obscuribacterales; family Obscuribacteraceae; genus JADYXR01. The sequence goes on along the minus strand of JAIERK010000032.1, from coordinate 15,232 downwards.
CTGGATAGAAGGTTTCTAGATTGTCCAGCTTCTCACCGGTGGAGATGAACTTGATTGGTTTGCCAACGATCTCACGTACTGACAGAGCAGCGCCGCCTCTTGCGTCGCCGTCGACTTTCGAGAGAATCAATCCGGTGACGGTCAACTGAGTATTGAACGTATCGGCTACATTGACCGCTTCTTGCCCGGTCATGGAATCGACCACGAGCAATTTTTCGACAGGTTCGAATGCTCTGTCCAGGATCATGAGCTCCGCCATGAGCGGGGTGTCGACCTGAAGACGGCCGGCAGTATCTAAAATTACAGGATGCAATCCCTCTTTCTTCGCGTGGGCGATAGCGGCTTCAGCAATTTCTTGCACATCAGCCTGACCTTCAACCGAAAAAACGGGTATGTCTATCTGCTTACCCAGCGTCTGCAACTGAGCGATAGCGGCGGGACGCTGCACGTCGCATGCCACCATCAATGGTTTCATTCCTTCTTCGCGGAGCTTGTAAGCGAGCTTCCCGCAGGCGGTGGTTTTACCGGAACCTTGCAAGCCCAGAAGCATGATCACGGCTGGGTCGCCATTGGTTTCTAACGGCGAATTTTCGACACCGAGTATGGTGACGAGTTCGTCGTGCACAATTTTGACGAACTGCTGAGCCGGTGTCACCGATTCAAGCACCTCTTTCCCGAGCGCCTTCTGTCTGACACGGCTGATGAAGATTTTTACCACCTTCAAGCTCACATCCGCTTCCAGAAGAGATTTGCGAACGTCGCCAATCGCTTCTTCAATGTTTTCCGCCGTGAGCTTCCCATCTCCAGTTAGATTGCGGAATGTCGAGTGTAGTCTGTCTGTGAGTGTGTCGAACATGGTTGTAGTCCTTTAGTAGTTCCTTTACTGATTTCCTTGAGGATCTGGAGAGGCTTGACGCCCGCTCAGTGAACCGGAATAAGCTCCTTAATAACCGCGATTTTGTCCTGAATCTCGTCCGGAAAGACAAGCCAGGTTGATTCATAATTTCCCTTTACCAGAGCTTCTATAGCAAGCGAGACTTTCGAAAGCTCCGATGTGATACCGCCCTCGGTTCGCACCATGATGTTGGTCTGGGGATGCTCGTCGCTGGGACGATAGTAGTCGTACGGGCGAAACCCTGTCGATTCGATACCTGTGTAGTAGTCCGGGTCTAGACCTTTTTCTTTCACCAGACGGCGGGCTTCTTTCTCGATATCCCTGACCAGTCCGCTATCTTCCGAGGGAATTCTAATCGCCTTGAATAACCGGCGATGCAAGAATCGAGAGGACAGATCGGCAAGGATTGGGTCCGGATCGTCAGCCCAGCGCTTGATATGGTACATAAGCTGAATGTCGTCTAGCTGTAGATACTCATTGACGGCAAGATTGGCTCCGAGGAACCACTTGGATGTCGCCTCATCAGCAAAACAGACAGGGCGGGAGCTGTCCGCCAAAATTTGTTTGACCCGCTTGATCAAATTCGCGAGCAAAGCTCGGGCCGACAGATTCTTCCTGTGATAATAGACCTGAGCATACATTGAGTAGCGCGCGAAAAGATAATCTTCGACGGCAATTTGTCCCTTTTCTCCAACTACGAGAATGCGGTCGTTGTCCTCGTCTATCTCAAGCGATCTGAGAATCCTATGCAGCGCGAACAAACCGTATTTGGTACCAGTCATGTAACTGTCGCGCAGCAGGTAATCGAATCGATCGCAGTCGAGCTGACTAGAGACGATGTGTGAGACATATTTCGGTTTGTAGGTTTTCTTTAAGACCTTAACAATCGTGTCGGCCAAACCCGGCATCTCTTGAAAGCTATCAAGAACCTTCCTGACTCCCGTGTCGCCCGCGATGATTCGGCAGGACCAATCCTCGTGGTCGTAGCCAAGAATCTTCTCCGTCACGTGGGAGAAAGGTCCATGACCGATGTCATGCAGCAGAGCGGATGCCAATATCAAAGGTCGCTTCTCGGCCATGCCGGGTGTAATCTCTTTGAGTGCATCGACCAAGTGTGAAGCGACATGCATGACGCCCACGGAATGAGTAAATCTCGAGCCTTCAGCACCTTGAAAAGTAAAATAGGAGACGCCCAGTTGGTGGATACGCCGCAGCCGCTGGAATTCTTCCGTGTCGATCAAGTCGATTATCAACTTCTCAGCCGGATCCTTCCTGTCAAGGACTATGTCTTGATGAATCGGGTCCAGATATGTACGTTTGTCCGTTCGGTGCATGGCTACCGCAAATCTTCCGCTGCCAGAAAAGGTATCCTATTATACTGGGCTCGATGGCTGACGTGGTAAGTCCGTTTCAGGTGTTACATCAATTACCTCAAAAACCCCTGAAGCTAGGTGATCTGGTGAGCCTGGCCTTTCGCATATTCCGGCTGAACTGGCGAAGCATTACGGCGCGCCTGTTCTGGCCATCACTCTTAGCCAGCATATCGGTTTGCCTAATTCAGGTGGGGCTGCTCAACCTCGTCCAGGCACTGAGAACCTCAGGCGCCTGGAGCACTAACGATTCGATAACCATGAGCATAGGCGGAATTGTGCTTTGCGTTTCGCAATGGATGCTAGCCATGAGAGCAACGGCTCTTTTCAGAGAGGTTTTTAGACTGGACACAAACTTCGTGCAGGCAATGAGTTATGCCAGACGAAAAAAGTGGTCGGTATTCACAATCTATTCAACAGGCTGCATGGTGCCCTTCTTCGTCATGTTCCTTTGCGGCGTCGGACTGGCGATTAGCATGTTCCTCTATGGTCTCGGCGAACCGGCAGCACTCGCCATTATACCGGTCTCATTCGTCAACGGCTTTCTGATAGCCATCGCCACGGCTATTCTCCTTCTGGCCACTACCTTGCTGTTCTCGGTTGTCTCGGCCGAAGAGATTAATCTCTATAAGGTTATTGAACGCGCCCTGGACCTGACTTTCGCCTACCCTCTGCGCGGCGGCTCCTACATGTGCCTGCTTGCTGTAACGCTCGTCCTCGTGTTAGTAGCCTTTGGAGTATTTGTGATTCCATTTGAAATATGGGAGGGCTACATGGTGACCAAAACAGGAGTCTTCGAATCGCCGCTCTACCTCCGCATCCTCGAAACCTCATACCAGACGATTAACAATATCGTCTCCATGGCTGTAGCAATAATTGCGTCCGGACTGTACTACCGCGATGTGCAATTCCGCCTGGAAGGAGCCGACATGGTAGATGCCCTGCAACGACTATCAAGTGATCCCGATCGATAACCCGACGACGCAACACCTTTGTTGTCTGCAGAAAGAATTCGTTGGACGATCGAAAAGCGCTCCTCATTCCCTATCGAGGGATTGAGGAGCAATACTACAGACGGTGGCACACTCGCGCATCAACAGAGCGGAGCGTACAACACAACGGCGCTCCGATATGGCCTTCTCAAGTGCAACCTGTATACCCGCCCCGAAACTCAAACTGGCTTTAGAAGCCTTATCAATGCGAGCGCCCCGCCAAAGCAGACAGCCCCAACGAGCACCGCTGACAGTACTGATGTGTGAAGCATCGCATTGAGTACGATTGTGAACACGACACCACGATGCTCAAAATAAAATTGCCGGACAACCTCGATGAAGGCACAGCAGTCCAACCAGTCTTGCTGACCAAGAAAGATCACCATGCGATGCTTGTAGCGCGGGTGAGCCGTGCCGAAGCGTGTGGTAAATTAGCATCGGATATGGTGGCAGACCGAATGTTTGTCCCTGCATCGACTGCAAGGACAGCGACGTGACTCATACCGTTGCCAGAATGAGCGCTACGGTCTACCTACCTCCTATACTCACAAGCGTAAGAGGTAGTTGTCACCAACTCGATTATTTCTAGGGATAAACCAGGACTATGTAGCCTTAGGAGCCATGCGGGCTCTCAGGTATTGCATAACCTGATAAAGAGCTCCGACTCCTACTAATCCATAGACAACTCGCGACATGGTGCCATCTCCGAGAAGGCTGGTCACCAGGTTATAGTTGAAAGCTCCTACTAGACCCCAGTTGATACCACCAACGATTAACAGAATCGTGAAGAGGAGTTCGATGTGTTTCATATGTTTGATCACCTGAGCATCAAATCCGCAAGAACTGCCAGGAACCATACCTGGAGCTGATTTGCATGCTTACGTACCAGTTTAGTAGCAATCCGAGAAGCTGTCAAGAAGCAGGTTGCCGTCGAAACACTGTTGGGTAGCCGATCCGGGTATAGTTATTTTCCGTTCTTTCCGTAGGGATACCACCAGGACTTAGCTCCCTTAGCGAATTCCCAGTGCACATGCTTGGTTTCGCGAAATTCTTCCAGACCCTCGATACCAAGTTCGCGAGCCCCTCCGCTCAACTTCATGCCTCCAAATGGACCGGCGTAGTTGTCGGTAAGCGGGTCGTTAATCCAGATGGTACCTGCCTTGACCTCTTCGAGGAAGATTTTAGCCTTCATCGGATCTTGGGAGAGTAGACAAGCTCCAAGCCCATAATCAGAGTCGTTGACCAGGTCTATAGCTTGCTCGAAATCATCGTACTCCATGAGCGGCATCGCCGGTCCGAATGTCTCTTCTCTCATGATCTTCATCGAGTGATCGACATGGCTGATCACCGTAGGCTCATAGAAATAGCCCTTCCCGAGATGCTGAGGCACCTTGCCACCAGTCAAAAGTTTGGCACCGGAATTGACGGCATCATCGACATGCGCTTGCACTTTTTCTCGATATTGAGCTCCAATCATTGGGCCGACGTCGGTGGAAGGATCAATACCAGGTCCCAGTTTCAAAGCTTTTACGAAGGAGACGATCGCCTCGCTAAACTCGCCGAACCGTTTTTTCGGTAGATAGACTCTCTCCGTAGAGGTGCAAACTTGACCGGCATTTGTGAGAGCAGCATAAGACAAGGCTCTGGCGGCGAGCTCAGGATCGGCATCTTCGGCAATCACAAAGGCATCTTTTCCACCTAGCTCGAGATGCAGCTTCTTCATCATGGGAGCAGCAATGCCGGCAATGCGCTGGCCGATTGCGAGGCTTCCTGTAAAAGCAATTACCGGCACGTCCTTGTGCAAAACCAGAGGCTCAGCGACTTCTCGGCCATATCCAGTGACTACGTTGATCACCCCCTCAGGGAAATGGTCAAAGCATTTCTCAGCGAGAAATAGCGTCGAGAGAGGTGTCAACTCGCTCGGCTTGACTATAACTGTGTTACCGGCTGCCAGTGCTGGAGCCAATTTCCAGGCAAGGAGCAAGAGCGGATAGTTCCACGGCACAATGCATGCCACCACGCCGAATGGTTCTTTAATGACCATGTTGAGCTGGCTATATTCACCCGACGGTAAGACTCGACCACGCTCATGTCGACCAAGTTCTGCGTAATAGTCGAATGTATTGACCAGCCACTCGAACTCTTCTTCGTTCTCCGGAACAGGCTTGCCCTGCTCCAGCGTGAGGAGCCGCACTATCTCTTCCTTGTGCTCGCGCATTTTATGCGCGGCTTCGTGCATCATTTCGGCACGGTTGTTTGCGCTGACTCTCTTCCATTTCTTGAACGCAGCTTTGGAAGATTCGATGGCGGCGTGAGCATCCTTCTCCGTGCCTCGTGGCACTGACGCAATCTTCTCTTCCGTAGCCGGGTTGATCACATCGATTTCGTCGTTTGAGCTGCCTTTGGTGAATTTACCGTCGATCAATTGAAGCTGCATGCGTCGGTCCTCTAGCTGTGGTCTGACAATTTTAGCGCGAAATCAATCCAGCGGTCGCTACACCGTCCCGGGCTGGATCCTCTCGGTAAAGGATTTCTTGTCCCGAAGCTGGAATAAGGCAACGCTTCGCGCCACCATCGTGAACTCATCCTCCATGTTCCAGAGATCTTTTTGATCGAGCTAGACGTATCGATGAGCATCTCCCAGACAAGCGCTTCCTGATGACTGGCGAAAGATTCCCAATATTTTTCGACCTGATAAGCGGCAGCCTGAAGCCGGTATTTTCCCAGTAAGAATTTAATAGCAGAAGCAAAGTGTTGGACTGAATTGGATTGCCTTCTTCATCGAGATCATCGACACAACTGCCGTCGAATACCGCGATCGCTTTTCAACATGCCTGGAGCCAGCTCATTACAAGCTCCCCTCAGTCACTTAGCATAGAGTCGAGGAGAAGATGATGAAGTCAGGATTAACTTTGCTCAGTACTATTTGTCGGCGCCGGCGGAGAGCAACCAGAGCACCGCCCACGGTGGCACTGTCCCAAGAGCGATTTCAGAGCAGACGTTGTAAGGCGATTGATACAGAATGTTCGCTTCGTGGAATTGAGACTCCGAGAAGATCGGGCTCGTACCGCCTTGATCGCTGAGGTTGGCGAGGAGCTTTAACTCGTGACCGGTGGCAAGAGGCCAGCGCACCTCGAGCAAACCTTCTTCAGTTATTGTCCAGGAGCGCCCTTCAGGCTCGATTTGATCGATTATCGGAACGATCGCGTTTTTCCTCAAAGCAATAAGCCGTTTGCAGAACTCCAGCCATTCTCGATGCTCAGCCAGATTGAGTTCATCCCAATCCAACTTGCATTTTTGAAAAGTCTCATCACTGCATGGATCCGGAATGAGCTTTTGTTTTCGAGGATCTTTGAAATCAGCAAATTTGCCGAACTCTTTGAGTCGGCCAGCCCTGACGCTTGCGGCCAAATCACCTTTGAAGTCGGCGAACCAGACAAAAGGCGTACTTGCGGCCCACTCCTCTCCCTGAAAAAGCATGGGAGGACTGGGTGATAGCAGCACTATCGAGAGCATAGCCATCACAGCTTCCGGCTCGGCGATTTGAGTAATACGCTCACCAAGAGCGCGGTTGCCGATTTGATCGTGATTTTGCACAAAGGCAATAAAGCCGCCTGGAGGAAGATGTTTTCCCGGCTTGCCCCGAAGTTTGCCGTCACGAAACGCAGATTTTTCACCCTGGTAGGCGAAGCCTTCTGCAAGACATCGTCCGAGATGCTCTATCGCACTGGCATGGGATGACTCGTCACTGTAGTCCTCATAGTAGCCGGTGTTCTCCCCGGTAGCCAGTACATGCATGGCATGGTGTATGTCGTCGTTCCACTGACCATTGAACCGGTCTGGAAGATCGCCTCTACCATCTAACAATGCTGCGTTGTTGTCTCCATTCTCGAGAATCAGGTGAATCTCTCGCTCGCCCTGGAAGGCGGTTCGGACAGCTTCAGCGATGTCATAAAGAATATGTTTTTGCGAGTCATCACATATGGTATCAACGGCATCGAATCGCAGTCCATCGAACTGATACTCCGTCAACCAATACAACACATTGTCGACGACGAACTGACGCACGACATCACTATGATCGCTGTCGTAGTTGACTGCGCTACCCCAAGGAGTTTGGTGCTTGGTATTAAAAAAACTCTCTGCATAAACATGGAGGTAATTTCCCTCCGGTCCGAAGTGATTATAGACCACGTCGTGATAGACCATGAGTCCGCGCTTGTGCGCCTCATTGATCAGATACTTCAAGTCCTCCGGTCGACCATACGAGCTGTCCGGAGCAAAGGATAGAACGCCGTCATATCCCCAACCGAATCGTCCGGGGAAGTCAGACAGGGGTAAAAGCTCGATCGCTGTAATTCCAAGATCTTTCAAGTGATCGAGTCTTTCGATAAGCCCTTCGTAAGTACCCTCTGGAGAGAATGTGCCCAGATGCAATTCGTAGATAATCGCTTCTTTCCAAGGACGTCCCTTGAAGCCTGTCTCATCCCAGTTGAACGCAGCTGCGTCAATTATCTCACTGGGTCCATGCACATCCTCGGGCTGATACCGCGACGCTGGATCCGGTACTCTTAGGTCACCATCGATAACGAAATGGTATTTGTGACCAGGTCTGGCATGCGCCACAGCCAGGCTGTACCAGCCCTTCCCGGCTTGCGGCATCGATATCTTTTCTTCGTCTTTACCGGTATAGAGCAGTAAATCGACAGAGCGCGCATCAGGAGCAAACAACCGAAACTCAACCCCGCCTTCTTCCAAAAGTCTGGGACCGAACGGCATTTCGTGCACATACCGATGAACTTCCAGTTTCGCCTCTCTTGGCATTGAAAAAACCTCTAATTATTGGTCGAGTAAGCTGCACCACTTCTAGTGGCACAGACTGGCAGGATTAACGACAAAAGCGCGAACAGGATTGTCGCACCAAAAACACCTCGCGAGACATTGTGCAGCTTGTGAAACTCCTCAGCTTTCGACTGATCGGTCTTCATAAGCGGCTGCAGCTCTTTCATAGGCGGCACAATCACGAAGGAAAAAACAAACGCCGTCGCAACACATACTAGTACGGCGCCGAGACGCGCATACGTGAGTTTTGCCTTTTCCTTGAGACTGTCGTTCAGCGCGAGCCCCTCTGCAATGAGGAGGACGACCGCCGCACCCGCCACCACTTTTGCAAACTCGATGAAGGCCGGCGCGTTCTGAGCCGCAGCAACACTCTGTTCTACCCCCTGCGCAGTCTGAGATTTAACCAGAACAACGGCAACAAAGACAACCGCCGCTGATCCACCGAAAAGCACGGACAACGACACTAAACGCAAGATCTCGCTAATTTTCCGCATAATTCTCACTTTCTCTTTTAGTTCGACTCAGCCTGAGTCGGACGATTCGCGCCTCAGCCAGGTCTGAAAGCAGGCACCTCATCAGCATCGGTGAACAAGGCCGTACCGGTCTCGCTGCCGACTATCGTGTGCAGGCTCTCCAGATCGTCTTTGACGAACCCAACGATTGTTTGCTCGATGGTCAGGTCCTGTCCAATTAGAAATATGGAAGGAACATTACTGAGGTCATAATCGACCGTACTTTGTAAAGCTTCGTCAAGCAACACAGGGAAGCTCAGCCCATACATGCTGACAAACTCTCTCGTGCTTTCCGAATCATCCTGCGACACACCAAAGATTGGCAATTCCGGATGCTTAAGATGCAGCCGCTCTAAGAATGGAGCTGTCAGCTGGCAGACCGGACACCCTTCCTTGAAGAATGCGACTACTGCGTGCTTCTTGCCGTTGACGGCTGCGTGCACGGAGTGATCGTCGCCTTGCAAATCGCGCAAGTGAATCTCAGGCGCTCTTGTGCCTTCTATGAGTGCGACCATTATTATTGCCCTCCGCGAACATTCTACTCTATTGACATGACTGTCATGTCAGGCTATTCGCGCGGGTCTTCATCGGACAATCAATTCCGCACAAAATTGTCAGCGCTGGATTTGATATTGCCTGGTCATCAAGATTGATTAGTGCTTCTAAATTGTTGGGTATAGAGTAGGTTGTCCATCGTTGGGTGATAACGTTTACCCGAATCAAGACTGATTGAGATTTCAGGATCATGGTGCCATCAAAGAAATTACTAATCGCTAGCCTTTGTCTTTTCGTCGTACTGCAGCAAGCAGCGATGGCAGCTGGTTTGCCGCAAAAAGTTTCGGGTCCTCTCGCCCTTGTAGCAACGCTCGTCGGCAACCCGGCGCCCTGGGTTACCGGATTGAGCGTCGATTTTCTGATTCTTCGCATTGCTGCTATAAAGCCGATGAGAATTCTTTTGACAGTGATACTATCTGTAGTGCTCGCCTATCCGAGCATCTGGTTTTCCTTTACGGCATTTCTTACACAGGAGGAAGGGTCTCAAGTAGCATGGATTCTTTGCTCCGTATTATTAGCGATAACAATCGCAATCGTGAAAACCATTTCCTACTGGGTCATCAACGAAGCATTTCCATCGAAGAAAACAGCCTTACTCTACCTGGGCAGCTCGTCCCTTATGGTGGCTGCTGCGTTCGGGATGATGTACCTTAACAAATAACGCAATCGAGTCCGGTATAAAGTCTTCCTCTTGATTTAGAGCCTTTTTTCTCTATTTACTTTGTTGCCGCAACGACGCGTTAAGTGAAGTAGCCTTGTTGTCCCCTAGCCCACACTCCGGATGGAAATTAATGCCGATGAATTCGCGTACAACAATGGGCAGACTCGCGGGAATCCACGCGCGAACCTCTGTTTGAAGAACTCGCAACTTAGATACCGCGGCCGCGACTGGCCCGGCACCAGATCAAGCTTCCATTTATATCGAAAACAAAAGCGTCTCCACTGCCACTCCGGTCATAGTATGCAAAGCAGTCATATTCAATGCTGCTTCCAGGTGGCATTCCTTCTGCACTGAAAAGCGCCTTGAGGTCACCATGCACTATCTTGAAGACACGCGTCTCGTAAAGTCTCGTCATGCGGTTGTCTCTGATAACTCTTATGTACGGCTTGTCCAGCTCGCCAGCAGAGATAAGCTCGATAGCACAATCGATGGTCTGTTCACGTTCGAAGACCCAGCTGGCGTAGCGATACCAACTCTTCAGCCGACTACGATAGGTGATCCAACAGACTGCCAGAGCCAGCCCAGCAACTAATCCGATGCCGGAAAGACCGAAGAACGAGGCAAGGAAAAAACCAAACGCAGCAATGGGAAAGGACGCCAACACCGTAATCAACGTCGCATGTTTTCCGACCGAAGCGAGATTAGGATTGAGCTCTTGCTTTGCCCAGGGAGTGCCTTTTGATCCCTCGATCGCTTGAGCGTTTTCAGATTGTCCGTCGGACATCTCGCAACGACCCTTTTAATAGTTACTTATGTGAACATCATCCCGGAATTTTGTCGGTCGTCAATACCCCTGGTCAGTTCTGCCGCCTAGGACCCTTCAGCTGTTGATTAAACACTGTCGCTTCTCGATCGAACTGTCGGAGATTAGGCAGTTACGCCCCACCTATTGCACTTTTGAGCCGCCTGTGGAGCCATATGCTCGGTGAGTTTTTCACCTAACCATCAAAAGGCATGGATATGGCATCCAATCAAAAGCAAAACGATTGTTAAACCAGCCCGGATGTCAAGAATGAAGTGCTAAATTAGCGTTATCGAATCGATTAATCCACTGCATCGAAGTTACATTCGTCTTGCAGTTGTACTTTGGCACTTCCTGATTGACTCGTCATAATACTATGAACAACACCATATACTCGCAAACCACCCGTCAAGGCTGCACAACCGGCGACAACTTCGATGCCTTCAGACGATGGAACAGAACACAACCAAGAACCACACCCAAAGCCCAGCCGACGCAGCAATACAAGCAATTAGAGGCAACCCCGTATTACATGAAAGGCATCAGACCTCAAGCTCTGGAGGCGCGCCCTCTCAGCCCGTTAAGGCGAGCAAGTGGATACGGCAACAGTGAATTCCTGAGCACCGTTATTTCAATCCCGCTCGTGTTTGGCTTCGTCGCCTGGACGGAGTACCCAACGACGACGACGTCATTCTTCGTCTGGATGTTTTCACTAGTGCAAGCGACCTGGATGGGACTGCTCCTGAGTGCAATTCTCTTCGGAGGGACCTGGTTTGCCCTTTCAATCAATCCAACGGATCGCTACTGCCAACGATAATGTTTTCCAGCAACCCGATTCGGCAGAGAGCCGATCTTCACGCTTCCATCACATTATTACCGTAGATTTTCCTTGGCAAACCGGCGTCGACCGAGTACCCTGTGCTCTTTGTAGTCACATAGAGGTCCGGTGTCATCATGCGCTGGCATAAATTCATAGCGGTTTTTTGCGGGAAGAGTGGCTACCTGGCTGGCAAGTACTGCCAGCTGACAGCCAATACCAAAGGTCATTCCCGAGTGCCCTCTGCGGGCAAATCTCCAGATAACTTTAGCCTGATACGAGACTGGTAGTCGAAGATATAAGCAACTGGCTCAAGACGGGAAAACTGCAATGAACGACTGAAGAATTCATCAGTCAATCGTCCCACGCGCAGCGGATCTCTAACTCCGCTTATGAACCGTACTCGCCAGCAGCAGTGCCAGGATACTTGTCAGTTCAATCAGTCGGCATCTAGCTAAGACACTAACTGGTTGCACCCTTATTGTTGTTCGGATGTGCGTCCGATTCTTCGCAACAGCAATGTTCCCCAAAGCAAAGAGGCTTGCCTTCGGGCAAGCCTCAAGTGTTATTTCTTGCGATGGCCTATCTGCCGGTATTTACATTGATCGTACCGAAAGAACTCAAGCCGGTCGTCGACGGGTCAACGTGCGGATTGGAGAATCGACCGGTTGTCGGAATGATACCGATGGTGACTCCACCTTCATTGGACTTGAGGTGCCGATACATTTGTTTGACGGTCTTACGATCCAGACCAGGATTAATATCTTTGAACTCGGCCAGACTGATCTGATTTCTTGTATCAACGCCCGTACTGGCCGGTGCGTTGATCAGCCCGATTCCAATCGCCCCTTCTGGTCCTGGTCTGCCACCGTTGTATATCTGCCTCAACGTGGTGTTATCAATGCCGGGATTCATATCCTTAAAATCGCGGAAACTACCAGCCCCGATATTGGCGCCTCTGCCAGGATCCGGAGTCGGGACAGGGGCTACGTGGGAAGCGGCGCCTATAGATGGCATCACAAAACCAACACTAAATCCGGTACCACCACCGCTGGCGCTACCATTCCAGAGCTGGCGTAGCGCACCCTTGTCCAGTCCGGGGTTCATCGCCTTGAAGTCGCGAAATGAGCCATCATTAGCCACTGCGCTTTCGCCAATCAGCAGAACAGATCCTGCCAGGAGCGCTGCAACAATGTAATTTGAGGCTTTACCGCTGAATACTTCGCTATTCATTCCACATACTCCTCTAAGCCCGTAGACCACGAGAGAATGGCGATATTGCCAACAATTCGTAGTCAAAGAATTCACTGACCGGTCGTTGTTCAAGCTACAACTATTTTCGAACGTGCAGTAACACGCTCAAATCCAAACCGCTCAATGACGATATCATGAGGCTCTAAAACAGTCTACATTCAGAGTTTAGAAAAGTTTTCAAGAGACATATCGTCAAGAGGTATTGCTATTGTCGATACCGCACCATACACAAGCCGAGCCGAGCCGAAAGCTTCGACGACGAAAGGTATGTCTTATATAAAAGATCAATAATGCGTCAGCATAAACTCAAAATCATCACTGCTCCACGCGATCTCCTCGCAATGCAGTCAGGATAGGCACCATTTGCGGCATCACTTGACATACACCATATCTTTACCTGTGTTAAAACCTGCGTTGCGAGCGCAGCGCAGGTCGCCGGACTGTGTATAATCTCGGTACGATATGTGGTGCTACACTGCATTTGCAAGGAATGGGGAAGGAATTCAGACATCGATATCGAGCGACTCGCGAAGCAAGGCTATTGATATTCAAACTCTGTCCGACTTACTAGAGACCTCTATTACCATTCGAACCTGACTCACGCAGGGAATTTTTCATCGTCGAATGAACAACTCGATCAGGCAGCCTCATACAACTAAGAAAATCGCCATCGCCATAATGGCTGGGGTGTTGGCCTGTCTTCAGCCGGCCATGGCGCAGGATGCGCTTGGCGGCAGCAGACCGAGCACCGTTCTACCCACGGACGTCGTCCCATTGCCTCTGCCAGCCGAACGACAGGCGCTGGGAGAGAGCCTGAAGCTCCGTTTGTGGCAGAAGCTGCCTGCGCGCTTTTACTTCAGTGCCACCACCGAAACTTCGTTCCGTATTGAAACTAACGTCTTTCAGTTTCCGACAAAACGGTCGATTCTCAAAAAGTTTGCTCCAGACGGCGTCGGCGAATTGGACGCGGAAGGTCAGCTCGCAGTGTACCGTCTGACAGAGAACGCCAGCGCAAGAGACGTCGTATATAGAATCACGCCTAACGTCACAGCTGGGTGGTCGTTGACACCAAATACCAGAATCTTCGCCAACTACTTTTTACTTCGAGACAAGTTATTCAAGAACAACACGCTCAATACGACAATCAACCAAGCTGGTATCGGAATAGAGCACTCTAGATCAATCGGACAGAAGCTCAGTTACGAACTTCAATTCACGGCACGCGAACTCTGGCAGGCAGAAGCAGATCCGGTCTTCGATTACCTGCCCAGCTTGACCTTATCGTACTATCCAAAACCAGGATGGGTTGCTTATTTCAACTCGCTACTTCAGCTCCGCTCAACAGATTTCATAGAGCTTCCCAACCGCAACATTACACCGTTCTACACCTGGGGCGTCGCTAATCAGCGAGGGAAATGGTCGTTTTCGGCCAATGCCACCATGCTTAATACCTTTCAAAAAGGACTGTCGCAATCCCGAATCAACTTCAACAACGGCTCGTGGATTCTCGATTTCGAAATCGCCAGACAGGTGCTGGAAAAAGTACCAGGATTTCAGGCTTTTGCTCGTGCAGAGCCGGTCTATAACATGGCCGGCCGCAACCTCCCGGGACTTTCCGGTATGGACTTCCGTATGTATTTTGGCTTGCGCATGAGCGCCTACAAGCCGTCGCTCCTCGGTACGATGCAGATGCTCAAGCAACACTACCAGCAGCCGGAGCCCAAGAAAAAGCGTCGCAAACAAAAACTTGTGGAGCCTGAGACCAACACGACACCACAAGATGGTTCTGGTCAACCAAAAGAAGGCGACGACAAGAAAAAACAAAAAGGCGATCCGGGAGCGCCAATCGGATTTTGGCAGCATGCCGAACCTGACGATTTGAGCGTTATTACTCTCGACTCGTCGCTCAAACCGATGAAGAAGATTGGCTCTTTCACTTTACCTCCGAGCACAAGCTGGTTGGAAAAAGCCACAATTCCGGAAGCCCAATCGGACTTACCGGTTGCAGCAACAGATGTGGATCCGACTCCAGCTGAAGCGATCACGCCCACAGCTGCGCCGATCCATGGGTTTATCGAAGGTGACAAAGTGAGCAACGCTAAACTCACCGACACCATTAGTTTGATCAACTTAGCTTCGTCAATAGACTAACGTTGTTTTTCCGCTCCTCGAGCCAAATTCAGGCTCCCCTCCGTGTATGATAATTGGCCTCAAGCGTGAAGCCTGACACGAGTACCTGAAATCCACCTCCAGTGCGTCTCCCACCCTGAGAGTCATGGCAGAACAAAAGAATTTCCTACTTCTATTCGTTGTATCGCTACTCTGTTTTTCTATTCAGGAAGATGGATGTGCTCAGACTCAGCCGGCGCAAGAAGAGACTACAAGTCAGCTCCGTCCAAGTCTGCCTAATCCCACCCAGCAAAACGCACAAAGGCGACAGAATGGCGAAGGTACGCCGCAGCCCGCCGTCAGTACTCCAAGCCAGCAGCTCAACGGCACTTCCAGCCAATCCAACAATACTTCGACCAGCCC
>JAIERK010000061.1 GCA_019746975.1 Candidatus Obscuribacterales bacterium | reverse complement strand
TGTAGTCAACTTAACCGAATCCTGAACGGTCGAAAGCAGAAATTTAAATGTGGTAAATGCCAACAAGAATCGATGTTCTACGAGTGCGAAGTTGATGACAGCTTCAAAGCATTTTTAGTAGTCGAGGTTTGGAAGAGAACGAAACGTGTAATGCAATGTGGCGAATGTCTTGCCATTTGCGATTATTATTCGCTTTATCCCGAAGAAAAGAAAGCCGCCGAGGAAAAGCTCGCGAGAGAAGACCTTGAGCGCAAAGAGCGTGAACAGAAGGTTGCCGCAGAAAAGCAGGCAGAAGAAGAGAAGGAGCGAGCAAGGCAAGCCGCTTTGGACCAGAAGTCCCGCGCCGCCGAGGCCGCTCGAAAAGACAAGGAGCTCGATGACGAGCTGGAAAAACTGAAGCGCAAAATGGGGCTGTAATTTGCGGACTCGACGTTAATGAACCTCGTGCCCGAAATCTTAAAAAGTCTGGAGTTTCCTGAAAGGCTCTCTCTCTCAGGAAGTTTATCACGATTCCTATCGCCGTCTTCGGGATTCAGGTAGAATCTTTTGAAGTCTCTATTGGTTGCGAATACGATCGAGTAAGAAAGTTGTCGGCATGAGGTCAAAGCGGAAAAAAGCCTATGCCCGAAAGTTCAATGACTGAAGAATTGTTTGCCGCTCTGGTTTGGCAACTTTTGAAGGCATTTTCTACAGCAGACTGGCTTGTGGATAGTGAAAGTTTTTCGTTGCGCAGCAGCGACGGCAGTTCGCAAATTTCTTTGTCGCTGGCAAGTTTGTTCCAGTCATATATAAGCACCGACAGCCCAGCCAATATAATGGAACTTCAGGCGCGGCTGCGAGCCTTCTTGTTACCAGCGGAAGAATCGAATGCGAATTCTGCCGTTCTATCATCCCTGCGTCCATCCGTCCGGTCGAACATGGCGGTTCGCAATGAGAGCGTTCGTGCGCACAATACCGGCTCGCTGGAGCCGGGTGACGATTTTGTCTTTTTCCCATATGCCGATGTTCTCAGCGTGAGTGTCGTCTTTAGCGGCAGTGAAGGTATTCGGCCCGTTCGCTACAGCGATCTCGACAGGTTGAGTCTGAGCCCCGAAGAAGCTGTCGACATAGCAGTCCACAATTTGTACCGAGTGAGTCTAGATACGTTTAGGGTGGTGCAGTCAGGATTTTACACTTCTCCTTGGAAAGATTCGTTCGATGGGTCGAGGCTCCTGCTAACAGATCTGTTCTACAACCTGAAGGTGGAAGGTGAAGTGGTGGCACTCACACCAACGCCGGACACTTTGCTCATTACGGGCTCGAAGGACCTTGTCGGGATAGAGCTGATGATGTCGATCGCAGCCACATTGATTAAGGAGAAAAATGCTATTAGGGCACTGCCATTGGTGCTTCGCGATGGAATCTGGACCTCGTTTGTTGTGCCGACGACAGACCCTATATTTGATACCGTTCATTCATATCGAATGAACGTCCTCAATTTGTTGTATTCCGAGCAAGAGAGTTTTCTCGTAGCAAAGAAAATGGAAAAGCCCAAAATCTTTGTCTCTCCTTTCGTGCTCGAGACTGACAGGAGCACAGGTCGGGTCTACAGTAGAACCGTGATTACTGACAGCAGTGGATGCATGTTTCCGGAGTGTGATGTTGTCGAATTTTTTCAGCATAATAATGCCGGTAAAAAGTATCTCGCAGCCAGGGCACCATTCAAGAAAGTCTACGAGCAGCTCTATCTGTTTTTGATAGAAGACCCCAATCTGCGACCTAGGCGATTTCGACTCAACAACTTTCCACGAAGATCGGAGCTGACTGTCTTAGGTACGATGCCGATCGGGCAGTGCTTAGAGAGCGCAGCAGGACGCGCAGAACCAAAGAGCGATCTAGAGCAACTGGAAGCTATTGTAAGAATTCCAATTCCCAAAGGTGCGCAATTGACGTTCACTTCTGATGCCAAAAACAAAGAGTCGGTTCTGGAGTTTTCGGTTTCCAGTACCATTGACGAACTCAAGGAGTTTTATCTCAAACATCTAAGAGTCGGAAATCTAGTGAAAGTACCTACGGACGCGGGGCAATTCTGGATTGCCGAGGTAATTGGCGCTGCCTGCGCGCGTGAAGCTTGGATTGGTCCTGGCCAATTTGATGGAGTGACTCTACTCCGATTGATAAAACGGGTCAGTTTCAATACGCCAGCCGTCAATAATGCATTCATCAAGCAGAGCGAAGGCTTGCGATTGTTTGAGCAGCTGTTTGGTATCTCGCTTTTGGAAAAGATGAGGCCGATCGGAGACCTGAACGTATCAAAGGAAAGCATGTTGCAAGAATTCCTGATGCCGGATCTTCCAGAAGCCGCAGTACGCTTCTTTCGGACGCAGCTCAGCGGACCACGCACTACTTATTTCGCCGCGGACAAAACAAGTCCCCACACGGTAGTTAATATGGAAGCAGGACTAATGGTTACCATTAGTCCTGATACTACGCGCAGTGGCACGCATTGCAGCGTTTCCAAATCTCTTCAATCGACAAGTTAGACGATTGCTACGACGGCACCAATGTTAGTTGGAGCGGCCGTATGCTGTCATCGGTCTGCGGTCGCGCTGTTCCGACATTGCCACGTAAAGAGTCCGTCCATTGTGTTCGGTGTTATTGAGTGAACGAATAGCGTTTTCTGCCGACTCGGCCGTGCGCATTTCCACAAAGGCGAACCCACGAGGTCTGCCAGTTTCGCGATCCGTGGCAACTCTAGCGGAGAGAACTGCCCCATGTTGCGCGAACAAGTTATTCAGCTGATCTTCAGTAGTGTTGAACGAGATGTTTCTGACAAACAGTTTGTTATTATTGCTATTATCCATGAAAAATTATCCTATTGAATCATTGATGCTCTTGCAAGCCGCAAGAGTTGAAAAAGCTGGTTGAAACCACAGAGAAGAAATACACGCAGTATGCGCGCTTCGCAGAAATTGTTGTTTACGTCTTTTGCGAATGAATTCGGCATCCGAAAGTGACTTTGTCACTTGAACCGCTGAAATTGACCTCAGCAGCCGGCTATGATTGCCCGACTAATTCAGAGTCCATTATTGCACAGATCGGGCAGTTCGTAACTAGATTCTAACAAGTTGGCCTGGAATGGTTACGAAATGCACCGAAAGCCTCGTCCGGCTTCAGCCCGGAAGTCTCCGGCCCAGCAGAGCGGAGAGCATGTCAAACTTGACCATCTTGGGTGCCGTACCAAAATGCGACTGCGATGCCCGTGAGAACAGGCAAGGTAAATACACCCAGGATTGAAGCAACAACGACCGATCCTATTATCAATATTTCGTCCATGATCTCTTATGAGCTCCCATCAATCGACAACTAGTTCTTCAAGTCCCCTGAGCAGCCAATGCCTCAACAAATGCGTCGATGCCGAGCCTCACTATACCTATACTTATACGATAGAGCAAGGACGAGCTTACTCGAGGGTTTCGCTCTTCGCTCCTTTCTTGGTTGCGGGTGCAGCTCCAGCTCCAGCTCCGGCTCTGCCTGGGGAATTGGCCCCTGGAGTAGCTCCAGGTCTGCCTGGTGCATTGGCACCTGGCGTCGCTCCAGGTCTACCTGGGACATTGGCACCTGGCGAAGCAGCTGCGAACAATGTCCGGTCGAGTTCGAGCCGCAGCGACGTGCCGCCCGGTCTGAGCCACTCAGCCAGAACGTCTGCCGCGATTTTGGTTGAGCGCTCGACGATTTGATGAGTGAGTTCCACCTCGGCAAACCATTTCATCGAACTGCCGTAGATGTAATTTGTTTCGATGACGATTTGGCTTAAATTGCCTTTCTGCGTCAGCGTAAAGAGTTGGTATTGCCCTCTGGGGCCGTTGAGCGTGAGTGAATAAGGTTGATTCACATCGCGCTTGACGGACTCGATACATTGATAAAGAGCGAGAACTTCATCAGCACCCGAATGAGCCATTGCGGCGCATGGCGGAAGGCTAGTGCGACTGAGAATAGTTGACAATCCACGCCAGGCAAACATGTGCGCGAGGTCCACCATCCGCTTGAGCTTTGGCTCCTTAATCGCCTCAGACCAACCGGGTGCGTTGACCTGGAGATAAAATTGGGCGTCCTCCAATTTCTCGATTGATACTTCGAGGCAGGAGTCTTGACCGAAGTCATAAGTCTTCTTGAAAGGTAAGTCAGTCGACTTTGCCATCTTAGCCAAGTCAGATTGAACTGAGGCTAGCACCATGCACGGTGTCGCTACTGAGCTAGGATCGTTCTTAACCAGAGACAGATGTGTCATTTGTTCTTACCAACATTTTCAAAGGGCACCATCTTTAGTATCGTAAACACAAATTTTAGGTAGACGATATAGAGGAGGGTACCGAGGGACAAATAGTTTCGCAATTATGTGGAGCATAGTTGCAATCACATAATTCAATTCGGAAATCAACCGAAACCAGAGACCGTATCATCCTGACTTAATCCAAAGGGACAACTTGCTGTGATGCATTACCTGCAAGAGAAACTAACTCGAGAGATGCTTTGCATCACTTAGAATTGTCACAAAGAAATTAAAATCTGGACTTACTGCCGTTGCAGTTTGTTTTATACCAGTGGCAACTGTGTTGCTTATAAGCTAATTTTCTTCGCGAGCTCTTTCGCCACTCCACTCTGTACGGGCGTGGAATAACCTGATACTAGCCCGCTTCTATTATAGCACAGATCACTGGTAAAGCCTGCAAAGGGTCTGCTGTCCTGAGGTTTCGAGATCGCCACCAATTGTGGAGCAAGGGCGAAATCATTACTTTCTTGTCAAGGGTCCTTTGCGTCGTCAGCTTAGTATCTTCCAGCCCAGTGCCAACACACGAACTGCTACTCAGATCGAGCCGGTCCAGGCGATTTTCATTTTGAATTATGGCTCATGAGCACGAGAATTTTAGCTTTCCTCTAGCATAGAAGACCCTTATGCGTTCAGGTCGTCATCATCGTCGTAGCCTTCTTCAGCGTCCTCTTCAAAGTCTTCAATATGGTTGCTTAGATTAGCGTATCGTTCGAAGTCAAAATCAGCAGGATACGGCACCATCGCCGCCACTCTCACGTCTCCTTCCATCGCTACTTTCGCGAATGCGACCGGGACTGTAATTACTTTGTTTGGCAGAAAGCTTCGTTTTATTTCGAGAGAGATGCTATAAGCTTCAAGTCCTCCGGTTAGTCGTGCCGGTATAAGGCAAGGCTGGTACATCGGAAAATGGGTCTTGCACATGAACGCGATTCTACGCTCATCAGGTGTGGCGCTATCCCCATCTTCGCACTCAAAAACCGAATTCTCGATTTCTTTTAGCCGATAAAGGATGTCTGGAGCGGTTGTTGGAGAGAAAAGCCCTTGTGCATTTCTGTCTGATGTGTCTTCCGGATCATCGAGTCTGTCATTCCACATCGTAAGAAGGCAGGGTACTATCTGTCCTTTTTGTTCGAGTAACTCTGCGCGCATCTTTTCTTTCTCATCACCGTCCTTCCACCAAATTACAATACGTACGATACCGATAATACATACGAGCCCCGCGACTGCTGCGACAATCCAACCCCAAGTCGGCATACCTTCTCACCTCGATGTGTCATGTACCGAATCCAATACCATTCGCTCTTGCAGGATGTTCGATTGAATTGTATAGCCTAAGTTTAGCAATCCATAGTGACTGAATTCGGACCAACCTAACGCTATACTTATTCAGTCAAGCTGTTTCAACCAGGACTTCTATCGTGTTTAATGTTTGCCCAGGCTGCGGTGAGTACTCTCAAGAGAGAATCGTGGCGGAGTCGCCGTCACGCGCAATTTGTTCTGTTTGCTCATACGAACACAAATTTTTGGCGTTGCCGCTATTTGTTATCACAGGAGCGAGTGGTACTGGAAAGACTACTGCAGCCCTGCGACTGGTAGAGTCGACCAAGAATTTTGTAATTCTCGATCAGGATATTCTTTGGTGCGATGCATTCAATGAGCCAGCCGATGACTTCAGGCTGTTTCGCAACACATGGTTGCGGATGATCAAAAATATTCATCAGGCTGGGAAATCTGTGGTTTTGTTTGGTTCCGCAATTCCAGAGCAGTTCGAGTCATGCGCGGAAAGGCGATTCATCAGTCGCATCGAGTATCTAACGCTTGTCTGCAAGCCGAATGAATTAGAACGCAGACTGAAGGAAAGACCGAGTTGGCGAAAATCGGGAACTCCTGAAAATCTCGAGTCGATGCTGAATTTCAATCAATGGCTTCTTGAGAATGCATCCAAAACGGAGCCCCGAATGAAGGTTCTCGACACGACGAATGTTAGGGTCGAAGACACCGTCTCTTCAATTCAGGATTGGCTCTCTGCGTCAGTGGCGCTAACCTGAACTCGTCAGAACTAATTCTTGTAATCGCAAAGAGCGGTACCATGCCTGATGGCATCTTATGTTGGTTCGTCAGCTTGATCTGACGGCGCCTTACTAAAGTCCGTTCAATCCTTGCAAGAGAAGTCTGCCAAGATGACAGAAGCCTTCCATGGAGCAGATCGACCGATGTCGAGTGAGTTTTCCTTCGGTGCGCATTCGCGTCTTAAGTATCGCGAGCTCGGAGGACTATCTGCCTTTCTGTCATTACGGGCGGTGCTCGATGTTCATCAAGAAGCGGTGCGTCAGTCTGAGGTCAGGTCTCTTTTCTGTCCCTGCAGATCGACTGATTCGTTCACCATTCGAAAAATGAATGCCGCCGAGATTCCAGAAAATTTCGAGGCAATCGAGAAGCAGCTTCGCGATCATCCTGACACCGTTAAATACTGGCAAACAACCGCCAGACCTGCTGTCGAGAATCTTCAACGTCAAGTGAACCAGTCGGAAGAAAAATTAGTCGAGGCTGCAGGGCCAGTCAAGACAGCGGCAGAAAAGCTTGTTACGATGCCACCATTTTCAAAGCAAGTTGACGAATTCAAAAAGAAGTTCAATCCGAAAGAGTTATACGAGAAAGAGGGAGTCAAGGACGACAAGGGCTGGAATAAATTTCTCAAAAAACTCAGTCAGTTTAAGAGCTAGTCACTGCAATCCTGTCTTCAGTCCTGAAGCCCTTTTTCGCCGATTCATTCAACCCGCCAAGAATCGCATCTGAGTGGGACTGGATGCACCCTTGCTGAGGATTGACTAACTTTTGTCGGGAATGGATTGAAAAGAGCTTTAGCTCTTATTCCGCTTGCGAAAGAGGGCTTTCCAAGCAAGGTGCGAACCGAGCGTCGGTAACTCGAAAGTAGAGCGCTCCAGCCGGTAAAGTTCGAATTGTTGTTGAGTAGGGTCAATGAGATCGCTGGCTGTCAATTGCGGTGGTCCTTCCACACCAGGTTTTCTGATTTGGTCTGCGTTACCGGCGAGGCACAACCAGTAGCCATCATCTGATAGCGCTTCTGCGACGCGATCGATGAACTTCCTGCGGTGCTCTTTCGCCATTACGTGATAGACGCCGCGATCGAAGACAAAGTTCACCGAGCCAGCAGGGACAGGTGTCGCCTCCATGATATCCGAGACCAGAAATTCAACCTGCAAGTCGCGCGACTTGCACTTTTCCTTAGCCATCGCAATAGCAGCTGGTGAGATATCCGTTGCCACGACAGAACTCTTATTTCCCGCCATCCAGATTGCATTCGTTCCTGATCCACAACCGATTTCTAGAACATATGGCGGAGGAGAATCAATTTGTTCGAAGAACTCAATCAGCTCCGGCGCTGGCTCACCAGTGTCCCACGGGAGGGCATCTTTTCCTTTCTGGTAGCGTTGGTCCCATGTATAGTCATGATTCATAAGCTCCCTCGCGCAACGTCCGGAAATTTAGACAGTGTGATATTCTAAGCTATCTTTAGTGTTTATCGCACGGCAGAGGGGATGACGCCGTAATGTCTTATACAGAACCTGATTTTGGGTACATTCTCAAGAAAATTGATACGTCTGGAGCAGTCTATAACGCTGATCTTTTGCGACGGTACCACCTTTCATTGAAAACTCGACGGTTTGTGATCCTGTGCGGAGTGAGTGGTAGCGGTAAGACCCTTTTAACACGGACGTACGCTGACGCTGTTGATGCCAAGTATTGCCTCGTGGCTGTCGCCCCTAACTGGACCACCAACGAAGATTTGCTTGGTTATTACAACCCCTTGAGTAAGCAGTACTATGACACAGACTTCAGTCTGTTTCTGCGGCAGGCATCTCGCGCTTACCATTCGGCGATCAGCGTGAATAGAAGACCTCAGCCTTTTCATCTGGTTCTGGATGAGATGAACTTGGCTCGAGTCGAATACTACTTTGCCAAGTTCTTGTCTGCTATGGAAGTTCTTACCAGCGCTGGAAAAGCTCAGGTTACTATGTCCGGACCCGACGTCGTGGACTTGACTCCTAATCTGTACTTCGTTGGTACCGTCAACGTCGACGAGACGACGCAAAATTTTGCCGACAAGATCTACGACCGAGCGCAAGTAATTGAAGTAACCCACCTGCGCGAAGAGGTCGCTTCTCGAATTCAACGTCCGGAGTTACGAGACTGGCTTATGGCCATATTTGATGCGGTTGCGGAAGTTCAACCATTCTCCATCCGTGTTGTTGATGAGATCAGTCGCTACGTCGATGAAGCTGTACGGATTGGCTTGCCATGGGAAGAAGCGCTAGACGATCAAATAATTCAGAAAATCCTGCCGAGAATTAAGGGAACCGATTTCAGGATTGGTACCATGCTTCAACGGTTGAACGACATAACCGTCAACCGTTTCCCTCGAAGCAATTACAAAATTCAGCAGCTCAATTACAGTTTTCATACAAATGGAATCGCATCCTTCTTCTAGACTTAGCTTCTATGATTTCTCTGGAGCAATCATTCCGGAACCGGTGGAAGGATTCAAATGTGGTATTGCAATTGATGTTCCGCAGCAATTTCATGCGTCCATCGCTTTGCATGTCGGCGGTACATCGCTGCCTGTGCTGACGAACGGAGCGGTTGCTTATTCTGAGTGGCCTGCAGGTGGTCCTGGGACCTACGAACTGTATCTGGATTATGCCGGCATTCGGGAGTGTAGGACGGTCACAGTCATGCCGCGTCTATTCACCGGCATAGACCTGTCCGCAGTGCTTAATGATTTGACAGAAACACTTCCGTTCTCAATCGCATGGCAATTAAACGATTGCGGTGCGAGACTTGGTGGCTTGCCGCCACGAGATCCAACGTCGTCTCTCGAGACTGAGTATCTCAAACTTCTTCGAGCGATACACGGCACGAAGGAGCAATTTGGAATGCTCCACATACTTAAGATACTTGAACGCAATTGTCACTCCATCCTGTTGCCGAAGCTCGAGCTGAGAAGCGTCAACAAAGCCAGGCGACCGGACATCTCCAGATTGCCGCAGGCTATGACGATTCCTGGCAATCTGGTTTCGGAAACCAAGCTGTATCAGATATTCGACGTAGTGGTAGAGCGGTCTCTCGATGCCTACGAAAATCGACTTGTGAAAGCCTACGTTGCTGCTCTCCGCAGCAGATTGTTGAGGCTGCAAGTGGCGGTGAAATCGATACCTGCACCACCGGTGTCACCAACGGATGTAGATGCATTATCCAGCGAATTCAATCTCGCGTGTACGCGGGCCAACTTTCTGCGGCAAGTGAAAAGTTCTGCCATTTCCTCCATACGCGTCAACATGGTCCTTCTGAAGAACCCTGCTTATCGTGCGGTATTGGAAGGTTATCTTGCGCTCAATGAGCAGTCCGGAGTCACGTACGAGGACGATGCTCTTAACTTACCACTTAATTATTTCCCTTACCTCTATCAACGATGGGCCTGCATGAAGGTGCTCAACGCAATGCTTCAAGTTTGTGCGGAGACTGGCTTTCAATGCGAGAGTCATCATTGGGTCAAGAGTTACCAAAAAGGCATTATTATTCAGCCGAAGAATGATGGGCTTCCCTCGGTACAGCTTCGGTCGCCTACCTCAGGTCGTGCAGTAAGTTTTGTTCCTTGGAGCGCCAATGCCGGAGCTCCTGGTGCGCAAGACGTACCCATGGGCGCCGCAATATTCATTGCGACACCAGGCAAACCTGCCACGGTTCTATTATTCGATCCGAAATACTGGATTGATTCTGAAAGTCCTGATTTGAAGCCGCATAAGAAAGATGTCGATGACATTCTCAGAGTTAAGAAGCAATCCAAAGAATCCGCGGAAGTGAGTAAGATCCGCTATGCTGCAATCTTGTTCCCCGGTAGAGCGAAGAAGCTGAGTACCGGTGTGGAAGCGCTACGTGCGCATCCGATTGATAGCGATGGTTTGCATAACTCTTTATGTGATGTTTTTCGACGCCTATTCGTGAAATAGAATGCGCAGACGATCGTGATTCTCTGTTTCGATGCAAAAAAGTTTTCGTGACTATTGCATGTAAACGAGGTCAACTGACGTGATTTCTCATCGCTATTCTTTTATAGGTTTAAGCCAACTCGAAAGTTGTTTTGCGAGTTCGTCAACTCCATCACCAGTCATAGAAGAGAAAACCTGCACGGTTACATTGTCGAACCCGGCAGCTTTTAACTCCTTCCGAATCTCCAACAGAGTATTCTGACCGGCACCGCGCGATAGCTTGTCGCTCTTGGTCAGCAACGCGTGAATCGGCATCTCAGATGCCGCTGCCCAGTTGATCATCATGTTGTCGAACTCTTGCATTGGATGACGAATATCCATAACAAGAATCAATCCTTGCAGGCACTCTCGTTGTAGGTATTTCGATAATTGGTCTTTCCATTTATTCTTCATCGCCTGTGGGACTTTTGCATAACCATATCCGGGAAGGTCGACGAGCCGAAGTCGAGCAGAGTCATGCAGCTCGAAGAAGTTGATTGCGTGTGTGCTCCCTGGTGTTTTGCTGGTGCGTGCTAACTTTTTATTCTGTGTGAGCGTGTTGAGCGCGCTCGATTTCCCCGCGTTCGAGCGTCCGGCAAATGCGACTTCCGTGCCTTGTTCCGGAGGGCATTGTTCTTCGGTATGTGCGCTCAGTAAAAACTTTGCTGTTTTGAAATTGACGTTTGTCATACGGGTCAATTTTTGTACATTGGCGACTTCATACCAACCATACTGCCAGGTGGTCGTTGCATTGTTATGAGATGAAGATATATGATGATTGCCGCTAGAATTCATGACAACCTTCAGAAGGTTGGATATTCGTGTGCGTTCGCGAACGCACACGGATATTCGAACTGCGGTGGTTTGACAAACGGCGCAGCAATAGCGTTCCCTATTCTGTACTGCATAATTGAGGATTGTACTGAAGCCTCGATTTTTCGCAAGTTTCCTGGGATAAACTAAGCGACGCATGCATGAGCTCCATGAGAATGAGCAATACTTTTTCAGCGATAAAACGCTGAAAAAGTTCTGCGATTTGCTGAGGCCGTTTGCAAACCCGTGTATTCTTTGTGCGCCGACGCTCGCGGAGATGGTTCAGGAGACTGTGGGTTCTCAAAAGTCGATTTGTGCGCTGGACATCGACACCCGGTTCGAAAAAACGCTTCCCGGCTTTCGGCTTTGGAACCTCTACAAGCCGACCCGAATGGACGAGCGATTCGACGTCATCTTTTGCGATCCGCCGTTTTTCAATTGCTCTTTGTCGCAACTTTTCACAGCTATCCGGCTGTTGTCTGACTTTGATTATTCGCAACCGATCATGATCTGTTATCTGCTTCGGCGCGAACAAGCCTTGTTAGGCACTTTCGCAAAATTCTCCCTTGCGCCTTCTGGAATTTATGCATCGTATAAAACAGTCCAAGACTCAGAACGAAACACGATACAACTTTATTCCAACACGAAGCTCATTACAGTTGCCGAGTGGTGTTCGAACCGAGCGTAGTCTCACAGTCAGCAAGATTTCCACTCTCTGTTGCCGAACTAGTCGTCCGAGACTTTGATGAGAAGTTTGCCGACATTGCCGCCGTCGAAGAGTTGGTTCAACGCGGTTGGCGCATTTTCAAGACCATTGACAATAGTCTCTCTATGCTTGATTTTGCCCTGGGCAATCCATGTTGCGAGTTTCGTAATTGCTTCGACATTCTTGTCGGCGAAGTCCATAACAATGAAGCCCTGGATTCGAAGACGTTTCATAAGCGCGGATGACAAAGGTAGCCTGGATTTGGAATCGTCTGTATCGTTGTATCCCGAGATCAGACCACACAAAACAATCCGACCGAACAGATTCATTCGTTGGTAGACTGTCTCCATTATCTCGCCACCCACATTCTCAAAGTCAATGTCGATGCCGTTAGGAGTCGCTTTTTTCAACTGATCTTTCCAGTTTGATTCTTTGTAGTTGATTGCAGCGTCGAATGAAAGGTCATCTGTAAGCCATTTACATTTTTCTGCACTACCAGCAATACCGACTACATTGAGACCGCTAATCTTGCCCAATTGTCCAACAATACTCCCAACTGCTCCAGCCGCAGCCGACACGACCAGTGTTTCACCCTGCTTCGGTTGTCCAATTTCGAGCAGTCCGAAGTAGGCCGTCAGCCCTGTCATGCCAGCGGCACCTGCGAATGTCTCTAAAGTCACGCCCGGCACTTCCGGTAGTTTAGAGAGCATCTTCAGCTCGTCGGCGCCAGCTTTGAAGAAATCCTGCCAGCCAAGCAATCCGGATACGAAATCACCTTCTTTGAAATTCGGATTCTTCGACGCGGCAACGCGACCGATTCCCAAACCACGCATGACCTCGCCAATCTCAACCGGCGGCATGTACTGCTCCATGTCAGTCATCCAGATTCTGTTCGTGGGGTCTAGCGAAAGAATCCTGTTGCGGATTAGCACTTCTCCATCCTTCAGATCTGGCACATCTTCTTCGATAAAGGAAAAATTGTCCGGAACAACACGCTCGACAGGTCTGGTCTTCAAGCGAAACTGTCTATTCTTGATCTTAGTCTGTGGCATGGCTAACCTTCCCTTAATTCACCGACGATCAGTCGAAGGATACCAGGAATAGAAGGAAGCGATTAAGAATCCCGTGTTCTGCGCTGTCAGTATGGGAAATTCTTTATCTCTTTAACAAATCCATCGTTTCTTTTATGGTCTTTGTTATCTTTTCGAGATGGTCGGATTTTATTGGTTCCAGTTTTGCCTCCGGAACAATCCGTGGCATAGGTAAAGGTGGCGGATCCACATTCTCCTCGCGCTCTTCCTTCGGCTTTTTGTCCTCGATCTTGTCCTTGTTTTTGTCCTTGCCTTCGCTACGAGCCGGACGTCCGTCTCCACGACCGCCGCCAGCGCCATCAGTGTTGCTGCGTCCACTGTCAGTGCTGGAATGAGTCGGACTGCCGTCGCCACCACCAGCTCCATCTGCACCGCCGCCGCCGGCACCACGACCGCCGCCGCCACCGCCACCGACACCGACTTCGCGGAGAATAATTTCTGGTCCAGGAATGTCTGGTGGAACGGAGCCTCCATCGGGCGAGTCGGGAATATAGGAAACCGGATGCATTGCAGATGTTCGAAAACCATTATCAGGAGACGGGGCAGGAAAGGAGTCTGTCAACTGACGGAAGAACGAATTGCCGCTGAGTGGACAGCTAGTCTGCGCGGCTTCGAAATCTGAGACGCTTACCTCGGCATTGAGCGCATCAAATAGCGAGGAGCTTTCGAGTGATAGTTGCTGCTCATCTGAGTCGCTATAAGGGTTTCGAGCGTTGATGTCCCTGAGGCTTGCCCCCATGTCGTCCAAGAGTTTACTTGCGTCGCCTGGATTATCCGATGACTCATTGTAATCAACGAGCGTACTGCCACTATCGGCAGTACCACCCGTGCCCATTCCGAGCTCTAGATTATTCAGGCAGCTTAGCTGACCACTCGAGCGTCTAAGACTCTGGGCCAGATCACTATCATTTCTGCAACTCAAATCGACACAATTGATCGACTGGTCGGAGCCAGCCTTGCCTGAATCTACCTTGTCTCCCCCAGAATCAACAACGGGGTTCTCCATCTGATTTTGCATGTCAATACACCCCACTCACTTTGAATCGTAGTAATTTTTTTAGTAAGGACTGCACGGGCTCTGCGATCTTCATATCCTACAGACGGAATATTACAATCCTCAGACAATCCCTTTGAAAGGCGGATTTGCCACTAATGCACATCCTGAGCATTCTCGTGTAAGCTAATGAGCGCACGAGGTTTTAAGATGGCCCGCATTGTCATTGTGGTATGCATTGTAGCTTTACTAGGTGCCGGTGGCGGCTTCTGGTATTGGACCACGTCGCCCCAGTACTCGCTTGAGCAAATGAAGGACTCTGCTCGGGAGCACAATCTTTCGAAATTCCAGATGTATTTCAGCATCGATCAAGTTGCAGATGAGATGGTGAAGGATTTGCTCGCGTCGCCACTTCGTAAAACCCTTGGCGGAGAGTATCTCGAGAGAATTCTGTCCGGTGGAATGGTAAGCGAGAACACGGTTCGAGCTGAAGTGGCGTCCAGTCTCGCGAGTGATTTGAAAAGGCTGGTAGAAACTGGCAGTTTCGATGTTACTTATGAAAAGGACTCTAACAAAGTCTCGATGGGTTCCCTCGACAGAAGGCTCGGAATTTCTACACTCTCCGTCCGACAAGTGCGAGACATTAAGGTTGAGGGCAACACTGCAACAATCACAATGATTGTTCATAACGAAAAATTCAACACAGATCTCGAGATGGTCGGTGAATTGCAAAACAAGGATGGATACTGGCAGGCGACACGAATAGTCAACGCAGTAGCTTGCTTTCAACAGCTATTTGATTTGGAAGCCAAAAACGCAAAAAGTGGCAGTGAGCCTTAAGGTTGCTCAATGTGCCTCTGCGCAGAACCTTGTGCAGTAGACCCAGGACGATTGCAATTGTGGCTGCAAAGAGGCTCTCGGGACGGTAAGTGGGACGGAAAATCTCAGATAAGTTTTATGGAGCCAAAGCCCACAGTTATAGGGTTCGTGTTACCTTGTGCATGGATCATGGAAGTGTCGTCGTGCTGCGCGGGTTATGTGTTTGTCTGTGCCCGACATTTCCGCCCGCGGCGGACGAACAACCGCATCACAATTCGTGGCATCGACGAGGCAGCATGCACCGTCTCTTCGCTCACGAAGGCGTCGGAAGACAACGTGTCCAGTGAAGACTTTTCTCAGTAGACGCGTCTCCGCGAACTAATTGTCAATCACGGTGGGCTCGCTCGCGTATCAACTCTATCATCAATCGTTGTGTTTACCTCTAGATACCTGGTATGACATGATGTCTCGCGAGAACGACAAACTGGGTCTATCAAATGAAGAGCAGTGGATTTACTGCGGTATGATCTTGTCCGAGATCCAAAAGTCTGACTTGACTCTGAGCGATTTGTTTTCTAGAACAGTAATCAAAACATGCATGGAATCCAAGTTCGAGTAACTACCATGGTCACTCAAAATCCCCAGGTTTTAATCTGTATTACTGAAGGTGTCTACCTATTCTATTGTGTAAGACCTTTAGCATGCTCGATGAAGACGCCATATGAACCGGACCGATCTATATTGATGTGCCTCGCCGAGGTGAAAAAACAGTAGGCTACGACCAAATCTTTCTGGAAAGATTTGCGCAATGGAAACGATCACAACATGACCACATAACGTTGTTACCTTAGAGGCTCTGGAATACAGAAGGAAGAGAAATGATGTTGGCGTCCAGATGTTTTTTGAAAACGACTTTAGCATTCATTTTGGTAGTCGAATTGTTGTTTTATCCACTCGCTGTTTCCGCAGCCATCAGTCCAGAGGCGGCGCCGGCGACTTTTGCCGTTACCAATGATGAATCACAAGCCCGTTCTGACGATGCCCCAATTCATTCTGGAACTACCGTTGAAGACTCGGGCGCGTCAGCTCGAAATACCGACGGAGTGAATGTGAAGGGTTCGACTCCCGAACCGTCTCAATCGACGAGCAAGATTGTCGCCCTCGAATCAAATGCGAACGAATCGGAACCAGAATTAGCTGATGAACAGTCATCTGTAAAAAACGAAACTCCTATTTTGGATTCTGTTGTCGATGCACAACTGCTCGCGCAGAGTAATCCTACGGACACGCCGATTCTTCGCGAAGGCGTGAGCATGAGCGACGAGGAAGTAGAGAAGAAAATTGATGATCTAACCAAGCAGATCATATTGAAAGAGATCGAACTCGAACGATTTGGTATCAATTACAATCAGCAGGTAGCAAAGCAAGGACGCTGGAAAGGCTGGCGGTATGGGCTTTTTCAAGAAGCTAACTCGAGTTTGGGATTGGCGGGCGGAATTGTGTCGGTTTACAACCGAGGTCTTCACCTCGATAATCCCACGGGCGTTCATCGCATTCTGCAAGAGAACGCAAATACAATTCCGATGATTGGAAGTATCATCGGCGCAGGTGCTGCTGGATTGGAATTCGGTATCAACGAATACCACATGGTTCAGGCGTACAGAAAAGGTTACTCAGCAGGGAAATCTTGCAAGAATGTTTTGGCTTTGCGGAACGAGATTGAGTCAATGTTGGCGCAGCGAGCCAAAATGATTTCGACTGAAGTGTCGATGTCTAGACTTGCTGATCGAGTAGAAATTGACCAGGCAGAAGAGCAGGTTTTGAAGGATATGCTCGATCAGAACCTACAGCAATTCGAGAGATTCCACATAGCGAAGCGACGACTGTTCGCGTTTCAACAAATGCAGTATGGTTTCGATGCATTCAAGTATACGACTAACGCGATTGGTTGCCGATTGGCCTGGATCTCGCTCAACCGCCGACAACGCGTTTATAATGGTTGGGCCGGAATTTTGTTCGCGGTATCCGGCGGTCTTACTATGGTTGGTCCGGTTGTGAGCAGAGTCTATGCGAAGGCAGTTTCTGAACATCATCGCCATCTATTGCGTCCTGCTACACAAACCGCTGAAAACGCTACACTCGCGAAGCTGAAAGCCGATCATGTGCTGCTTGATAAGGCGGTCCAGAACTCCAAATCTGTACCAGAAAAGGTCGAAGTCGCCGTTCAACGCTCTTCGCTTTATGCATCCGGTGAGAAGACTTTTGAGGATGCTATTACAAGCAGTGAGAAGGCACGCGATAGGGCGAAGTTGACAGCTACGCAGAACATCGGTGCTGGTGCCTATGTTGGTGTATCAAAGCTGGCAAGCGGAATTCTGTTCATTTATCCTGGCTTCAACCACCGCTACAACAGGAATACAGGATTAACAGCATCTCGTGGCACTAACAACAACCTGTTTGCCGCAGGGGTAATCGGTCTTCCATCAAGCACTTTTTCAATCTTGGATACGCTTCGAATCAACATTCTCGGAGAGATCACTCGTCAACAGCAAATAAAGAAGGGCACGCTGCCTAGTCAGTTGGCGCAGGCCCGACTGAAACAACTAGATGAGTTGGAAGCTCGTCTCAAAGCTGATGCAAAAATGTGACCATTGTCTGATTGTCTGATTGATTGATTGATTGATTGATTGATTGATTGATTGATTGATTGATTGCGGTTCGGACGACCAGCGCTGAATGGCTCTGGAAGCGGTAACCAGACAGAGTTACTCCAACTGCCACTAATGTCAGATCTTGACGAAAAGAGATGCCACCAGCGGTAATGCTGGTGGCATCTGCTAAGAATGTTAGTTTCTAATCGAAACCTGCAATTCTGCTCTTTTGGAAGAGCTACTAGCCTTCGACTCGAGATTGTACGCGGATGAATCGCTTCACAACGAACTCCGGGTTCGTAAATGAAGCATTGCCAGCCGGATTTCCACCAGTTACGTGGAAATCGGTGAAACCAGCATTCTGGTTTACGTAGACCATACCCGTAAGGTTGAACGAAACGGGCGTTCCTGCTTCGGCCATCTGGAGGGCGATCTTTTCCATGACGGCTGGATCTTTTGTGTAGGCACTGCAACTGATGGCACCATGTTCCCGCGCGCTTGCGGCAGCGAGTTCAATACTCTCGGCTGTATCTTTCGTGGGAACCACAAATACGATCGGACCGAACATTTCGCCTTTGATCAGATCGCGTTTATCATCAGCAATTTCGATGATAATCGGGCTCTGTGTGCGCGCCTCGGCAAACTCTGGATTGGCGATCGGCTTGCTTTCGAGAAGGACTTTGCCGCCCAGTCCCGCAGCCTTTTTGATGCGTTCAACCGTGTCGGTGCTTTGAATTGCTCCTGCCACGGCGAATCCAGCTTTTGGATGCTCAACAAGACCTTTCGTCGCTTCTACGATTGCAGCTTCGACATCAGCGAGCGATTTAACGCCGTCTTTGGTTTGGATACCAGATTCAGGGACATAGATGTTCTGCGGAGCGGTGCACATTTGTCCGCTATACAGACTGATACTGAATGCGATGTTTTTCGCGACCGCTTCCAGGTCATCAACGCTATCGATAATCACGCTGTTGATGCCGGCCTTCTCTGTGAAAACAATCTTATTCGGCAGGTTTTCGATGTAGGTGCCGAACGAGTTGCTTCCCGTGAAATCGATAATTCGAACTGCCGAATGTTCCGCCAATTGCTTGGTGATCGGTTGATTCGCCTTATCTACGGCTAGCATAACCAGGTTTGGATCAAAGCCGTTTTCACTCAAAACTTCTTGAATAATCCCGACGACGACAGCGATCGGGTAGATGGACTTTGGATGCGGCTTGACAATCACTGCATTGCCCGCGATAAGGCTGGCATACAGTCCGGGCATCGTGTTCCAAGTCGGAAACGTGCTGCAGCCGATTGCGAGAGCGAGACCGCGTCCGATGTTTGTGCCGTACTTTTCGAGTTTCAAGGTGAACTTGCCGGCGCTTTTTTCCCAGCTCACATGATCGGGGAAGCGCGTTAGTTCTTGGTATCCCAGAGCGATTGCTTCAAGGGCACGATCTGCCGCGTGGGGACCGCTTGCCTGGAAGCTCATCAAATAAGACTGTCCGGTCGTGTGCATCGTCGCGAAAGCCAGTTCGAAAAAGCAATTTTTCAATCGGTGCAGACTTTCGATTAGAATCCCTGCTCGAGTCTTGGCATCTGTGCGCTTCCAGTCCTGGCTGGCAGCCTCGGCAGCCTTGATGTAAGCATCTGCGCTTGATAACGTTGGATAGCTAAGCGACAATGCTTTGCTCGTATAGGGACTCTCTTCGTCGCTTGTTAGCCAACTGTCTGAACTCTGTTTAAGACGATCGAACTTGCCATGAAGCTGAGACTCGAATTTCTGCTTCTGGTCAGCCTCGGCGGTTTCACCATACTCCTTCGGAGACGGCATCTCAGGGAACGGCGAAAAGTGAAGACGCTTATGCACGGCTTCCATTGCTTCTTTCAGCATGGTTTCGTACTTCTGGAACAGACTGTCGTTGGTCTTGGATGGTTTGAAAATTTGCATACTAAACTCCCGCGAGTACCGCTCTTATACTCTAAGGTACGTTTAGTGCGATTCGCGCAGAAACTAACGATTGATTTATGCTGCGTTAAAGATCCCGCAAAATATCTAATGTTGACCGACTGGAACGGTACTCTGCAGTCTGTCGAGAGTATTCTTCCTCTTTTCGAGCCAAAAAGCTGATTGCACCGGCTATTGTTCGTACGGATTTCCCTCCGGCGCTTGACCGAGTTGCTGCTCCGCCTGGAAAAACCATTGTGGGTTGTTCAAAGCTTCGCGAGCGAGTGCGACGAAGTCGGCGCTTCCTTCCTCGACGATTTTGTTTGCCTGCTGCGCATGATGAGATGTGCACAAACATTGGGTTCTCTTGCGGCCAGAAATCACGCAAAACTTTAGCAACCGAAAGTGGGAAAAGTGTATTCTGAAGAGATATAGTCCTGGCAGCGATCCGTTAATTTAGGTTGAATTTCAAACCGGGTAATTGAGTATGACATTGAAGTTCGAGACTTCTGCGGCGTCAGTTCGAAAAGCTATAGACCGTGCCTCTCGAAACCTCGTGGAGCGGCAAGCGTTGATCGAGACGATTGCGCTGGCTGCTGTGGCTCGTGAGCATGTCCTGGTCGTCGGACCGCCCGGCACGGCTAAAAGCCAAGCGGTGAGGCGTATCGCGCAGGCGACTGGAGGGCGATACTTTGAATACCTCATCGGTCGATTTACGGAGCCTAGCGAGATCTTTGGACCAGTGGACCTGCGAAAGTTAAAGGACGGTGTGGTCGAGACTCAGACGTCTGGAATGCTGCCTGAAGCCGAAGTGGCATTCCTCGACGAGATTTTTCTCGGGTCGACGGCGATTTTGAACACTTTGCTTGGTCTACTTCAGGAGCGTGTATTCCGGCGAGGACATTCAACTATCGCCTGTCCGTTGAGAATCTGTGTAGGTGCCACCAACAAACTGCCTGAGACAGATAGTCTCGCGGCGTTCGCCGATCGCTTTCTCGTGCATGTTTTTACCGAGTCAATACCCGATTCCCGGTTGGAAGAGCTGCTCGAAGGTGGCTGGTCGGCCGATACCGCATTGCTGACCGCGGATGCCACTATGGATGATATCGATACTCTAGCCGGCCTCGCTACTGGATGCGATATGTCTGGCGTGCGCAGTCGCTTGGCTCACTGCATAAGGAAGTTGCGCGGGGCTGGCGTCTTCTTGAGCGACAGGCGGCTCGTAAAAATGCAACGACTGGTGGCTGCGGCGGCGGTGCTGGGAGGCAGAACCGCACCTTCTGATGCAGACCTCTGGGCGATTATTCCAGCAATTCCATCAAAGGAAGAGCAGGAGGCTGGGCGAGAGTGTTTGGGCTCTATACTGCAACCATCAGAGAATGCCACTTTGACCTACGCGGTCGAAGATGCGTCACTGGGTCCGTTGGCACGCGCAACCAACATTGCAAAGGTAGCTCGGCGATTGCTAAAAGATGGTCCCGGTGAGCACCAGGAAGAGTGGTTGCTTTCACTTGAAGGCGTCGCCCGCGAGATAGACGCCGGGTTTAGCGCGGCTACTATGCCTGGCGAGCTGAGGGATGTGCGCGCTATGGTGGTCGAACAACTCGGTGTCACGGATAAATATGAGGAAGAATCGGAATCGTCGTGATTAAGGACTCAGGACAGTGATACCATCAGTGGTTATATTAGAAATGATGCTCATGCAATCGTCTTATGTGTTCCTTCCCTTTGAGCTACCTGCTTCGAACGGAGGTACTTGTCCCATTCTGATTCGTTCGCTGGAGGTGTCGTGACCATCAGCCAGACTGTCGATTTGTCCTGGGGTTTCAGGGACTTGCCTCTGATACCGCAGGCGGTGGTGGCTGTCGGCTCCGGGCTTTCGCGTGCATTGGTGAAAAAGCTGCTGAAGAGAGAGCAGAATGAGTTACGGAAGTTGCAATGCGTAGCGGGTAAGGAGTTGTTGTTAGTTCTCGGAGATGAGAGTAACCTGCCCTGGTTGGATGGAGTTGTCTATCTTGGGCAGGAGAGAAACAGCTCTGTTTATATACCAACCGTTCTTCAGCCCAGTCAGTCGATTGCGTTGCTTGAGCGAGCATTGCTGGCAGCTAATGCTGGATTGAAACCGCCTTTAGTGGTATTGCCTTCGGTATCGATTGTATTATCTCTTTCCAAACCATTCATTCCGGATCAGGAGACGCTCAAATCGTGCCTGGAGAAGATCTGATGCAATTGCCTCGGTCGCTGACGCCATGGAGTAGTTACCTATCTCTACTTGCTGCTCCCTTGCCATGGAGTCTTGGTCCGACTATCAAGACTCTCGATCTGGTTTTTGGACCGTCTCGAATCGCTCTTTCCGCGGATTCTGATGATGAGCCCGAAGGCTACGACGGCGTAGCCCGAAAAGGGATATATGAACGTCTTGTGCTTTCCGAATGGTTGCTAGCTGATGAGTTTCCTGAAGAGTTCATTCGGCGAAGCTCTGTTGGCGAACATGCATTTCTCGAACTTTCCAGGCGGTCTCCGACCGGAAAGAAGAGGACAAC
This sequence comes from Candidatus Obscuribacterales bacterium, assembly GCA_019746975.1. GTDB lineage: Bacteria > Cyanobacteriota > Vampirovibrionia > Obscuribacterales > Obscuribacteraceae > JADYXR01. The sequence continues at coordinate 13,502 of JAIERK010000061.1, read as the reverse complement.
GATACTATTTGACTGCGGTCCGAATCAATTAGGTTCGCCGCGCGTTGCACATCTGGCGATTTTAATCGTTCTCGCCCGCCGCGCCGATCTAAACGATATGGACGTTGAATGGGGAATCTTGCAGGATGCCGGAGGAACCTTGGTTCAAGGAGCAAGCAGAGAATCGATAGCGCTTCTCCTCTCTTCGAGGACAGTGTATGAGGTTACGGACAAGGATGTTGACCGATGGTTCGAGACGGTGAGTGACAAGAACGTTGTCATCGTTGGTGGTGCTCGCCTCTCAAAGATTACTAGAAAACGAAAAATGACTCTGCTCACGGTTGAGGATGTTCTCGAACCCGGAGAACAGGCGTTAACTGCCTGTTTTGTCGCTTCCGAAGGGAACCGAAAATCGCAATTCAGCTTGCCACTTCCGGCTGAGCAGGACTGCGTCAAAATCCTCGAAAATCCATTCGTAGATACCGGTGCTGAGCAGAAGAAAAAACAACAAAAGCAGGAAGCCAATGACTGGAGTCTGATTGCCAGTGGAGAAGTTTTTCTATTGCGTCAATCGGCTAGCAGTTTGCTTTCATTGCGAGTATCGCCGACGGCTCAAAGTCGCGGAATCCAACAGCAAAATTATTCGCTTAGTGGCAATGCAGCTTTGGTAGCCAGCGGAGCTAATGTCGCCAGAGCGACTTTGGCTGTGATTACCTCCTCCGGTCGTGAGCAATTTCAAATTGTTTTGATTGGAGGGGCTGGCGTTCCTAGCTACTATACCCATCATCTTTATGGCGACATTGACTTGCCGCATTCGAAGAGACCGGGATGGGACATGACGTCTATTTTTCCGAGCCCTCGAAATGATCCTGACAACGAATATGTGTGGGTCCGCGCAGATAAGAAGATTCTGGAAATACCTTCGCGCGCCGGCAGTGTCAGGTCGAATCTAATTGCTGAAGGTGTACTGTGGCTTACGACTTCCCGTGCGACGATAGGAGGCATCAATCAGCCTGTTCTTGTCTATGCAAGAGAAAGTCAGAATAGATTCTATGTGGTCATTGTTGGTCTGGAGACAAACGAGCAGGAGGTAGTGATAATACCTGGCAGACCGATGTTCTGCTCTCCGTCCCAGATTCTGATTGCGTACCGAGATGAGCGATTAGCTACATGGAGTTTTGCGACCTATCCGCCAACAATTACATTGGTCGACTCGATTCATGATCGCCAGTTCTTGCATGGTGAGATACCGATTGCCACGATAACGGCGGGCCACTTTTCTACAACTATGACTGGACTTCTTACAATCAGCAAAGACAGACGAGATCTTCATATTGTCTCAAGCGGAGCGATGCCGAGATTGCGTCTTCCGCAGTCCACATCAACAATTCATTCCGTCGCTGTAAATCAGGACGGGGTGGTCGCCTACATGACTGATCGCGTATTGACGGTTGTCTGGCCTGACGGTGAATGGCAGCCATTCGTATTTGATGGTCAACGCTTCAACAGCCAGTGGGGAGGCGATTGATGGTATCAAGCAAGCGCCTGCTTTCAGGCCAACGAGTACAAATGAATGAAGTAAAAGACCTTGTCTTTCATGGTGCAGTAAGTGCAGCGGCGTTGCTGTTTGACTACGACTTGACCGGCCTGGAGGAAGCTCGTCGCCGCGTTCTTTCTGTGTGGTATCCGGGTGTGCGCGTTCATGCAGTTCAGCGTGCATTGGTCGTCATATTTCCGCAGCCGATTGAAGTCTATACGGAGCGTTGTATCGGAATGCCTCTGGTCCCGGCTCGCACTGGATACGGTGCACCACTAATTGCCATGCTGCTAAGTGACAAACTTCTGGATAGAATTAAAGCTCCGCCTCGATCAGTAGTTCGACTGAAGCAGGGACTGTTGACGGTGGAGCCTCTGGGCGCTGAAGAGGACCCCGCTACCTGGCTCATCGTAGGCAATTTCAGAGAAGTAGCTTTGATATCGCCGATAGTGCCAATCAGTGAATTGGAGCCGATACTCAAGCAGGAGAAGTTCGACGTCCGCGAGAAGCTTGCCTCTGGTTCTCCGAAAGCAGAGGGAATGGATGAATTTATAGAAAGCTTTAATAAGGAGGCAAAAAACGCCAAAGAGAAAAGCTCGTCAAACAATTCCACAGCACCGGACGAAGGTTTCGTTGATGATCCCACCCGTGATACTACAACCGAAAGCTGGCTCGAGGCTGTGCTCTCAAAGCTTTTTAATCCGAATGAATCAAACATCAAGAAGACATCGCCTGGTCAAAAAGCATCAGCACCTTCGTGGTTGGACAATGTTCTTGGCAGTTTATTCAGAGATGAATCTCAAAGCACCGACAACCAGGACTCGGCGACAAGTCAACCACCATCTAATTGGGCGGATCACATGAAGATGGACTTCTTCAAAATGCTGAAGAATACTGGTTTACTCGATTTCATTTTGCAACGTCAACAGGATTACGTGGACAAGATGATTGACCTGTTCGAGGAAGGAAACTGGTCTGAAGCGTTGAGGTATGGAGTTCCTCTGGGCTCGCAGGCTGACGGAGATCCGTCAGAACCATTCTTGGATATTCCTGCGCCCCGCTCTAATTTGCAAATCAATCCAAAAGCGGATTCGGCCTCTTCCTCTTTCCTTTACTCCCAGCCCGATCTCTACGAGAAAATGAAGAAGCTTTATAGAGATTCAGTCGGCCAGCTGACCAATGAAGGACGATATGACGAGGCGGCATTTGTTCTTGCTGAATTGTTAGGTGAGATCGAAGGTGCCGTCTCTTATCTGGAGCGCCATGGACGTCTAGTACTAGCAGCGGAGCTGGCGGAGGCGCGGAAACTTCCTCCCGGTTTGATCGTGCGTCAATGGTTCCTCGCCGGCGACATTGATAGAGCAGTCAATATTGCGCGTCTCAACGGCTGCTTCCAGGAGGCAGTCCGCTTGCTGGAAAAAGATCATAAGGACCAGGCCGATGAACTGCGAAAGACCTGGGCGATTCACTTGGCAGAGATCGGCAACTATTCTGCGGCCGCAATGATTGCTATCGATGTGCCTGAGCTTCACGAGCAGGCACTAGAGTGGACAAGAGTGTCACTTCAACTTCGTGACAAAACGTCCGGCCATTTACTTGCCTGCTGGTTGACATTTTTCAAGGCAAAAGACGAATGGCCATTAATCAAAGACCGTGTAGTCACGCTGCTCGACAACGAGAGTCGAGAGCTTGCGCCTGCTCGTTATTCCTTTATCAATTCACTGTATCACCCATACACCAATGAGATTAAAGTGCTGGCAAGGAAGGCGGGACGCGCTGTTCTTCGCGATCATGGAAGGCAGTATATTAGTCTTTCACGAGAATCTATTTTACGTTTTCTAGAGGACCGGAGTCTGTGGGCAGATGCCTCGCGCTGCAATATGACTGTCGAGGCTCGGAGTCTTGCCGACGCGAAGATTCCTATAGAGCTGTACGTTTCCCCTGACGATATTGGAACTGACACTATATATGATGCGATACTTCTTCCTGATGGCAGAGTTATACTTGCGCTCGGGGAGGCGGGAGTTTGCGTCCTGGACGGTGAATCGCAAGGGACTCAGTATTTTACCTTCCCCGCCACCCAATTCGTTGCTTCTTGGAATGGTGATAGACTCCTGGCTTTGGCGAACCGGGGCGATCAAAAGCGAATCACGAAATTAGACCTCATCTCTTATCAGTATGATGACCTCGGAGAGGTACGACTTACGGCGTTTGCCACCGAATATGATGGCTCCATATGGTACGTAGCCAATCAATGCGAACTTTATGCAGTGGACGCCACGCAGTCCAATTTCAAAGTGCTCTGGCAGATGCCAAATGTCCTTGAGGAGATATCGTCCATCGTCTGTAACGAAAAGCACTGTTCTTTCTCGACCTGTCAACCGCAAAGTGATAATGCGGGGCGACTCGATTCCTTCTCGGATGATAAAGCAAGACGAGGCAAGCGCATCTGGAAGTGCGACTTACCTGGGCTTCTGTTGAGGAAACGGACTTTTATGAATGGATGGATACATCGCAGGATTTACGATCGCCAACAAGCGTTGTCCACGCCTTCCGGACTCGAGATCAATGTTGGACCATCAACTAGTTTTAGTCACAGCGGCTCTCTGCTTCTGATGTGCGACGAACAAAATTTAACTCTTCCGCATAGTTGGACCCGTCTCGATAAGGTTTCGACTGCAGCGGACGATACCTGGATTGCGCTTACATTCACTCAGATTTTTCCAGAAACTTCCTCGGACGAACCTTTCGTTGTGCCAGTGTCATGCTGGTGCTATCTGATCGATGTCGCTAAACTTCAAGTTAGAGCCAAGATCTTCTTCGACGGTGCGACACGCCTTGTACCTCGGCTGCAGTACGGAGTCCTCACGGTTTCGGACGACCGCGGTCGCGTAATCGCTGTCGACCTCGCCAGTGGTGCCATGCTGAGGAACATCTGCGTCTGAATACGCGTTCCCCTTCCCCTTCATTCTGAATTCGGTGGGTGACCACGGGACAGCCATTCTTAACAGGGTCGGGGTTGTACTCATAACAAGGATGGAAAACCTTATAGATAACTACAATCGAAGAAACTAAACGCGCACCAGAACTTTTCCGACATGGCGTCCGTCGAACAAGCTGCTCAACGCATCCGGTAATTTTTCGAATCCGTCGATAATCGTTTCTTCAAAAACGATCTCTTTGTTCTTGACCCAGGGACCCACGATCGCAACCATTTCGTCCATTCGAGCAGTATAGTCCCTGGCAAGAATACCCTGGATGGTGGCTCGCTGATATAGAAGGTGGTGAAGGAATCTTGGACCCTGGTCAGGGCGATCGAGTCCGCCGTGATATTGGCTAATGGCACCACATATGATGATACGAGCGCGTCTTTTGATTTGCGGAATTACTGCATCCGTTATCCAGCCGCCTACGTTGTCGAAGTATATGTCGACGCCTTGAGTCTGTCTCTGGATTTCAGAAGATAACTCCGCAGTTGTGCTTAAAGCTTTGTAGTCGATCGCACCATCCAGTCCTAATCGGTCAACAAGAAAATCACATTTTTCAGAACCGCCGGCAATTCCATATACCCGACAACCAGCGCGTTTTGCGAACTGTACTACAAGCGAGCCGACGGCTCCTGCTGCACCTGATACTAGCACCACCTCACCTGGTTTGGGGCGACCGGACTCCATAAGTCCGAACCATGCTGTGCGGCCGGGCATTCCCAATACACCTAGTGCCGTTGTGACTGGTGCGGATTCAGGATCAAGTTTTTGAAGATCAGCGGCATGACACTTACTGAAAAGCTGCCAACCTGTGTATCCCGAAGCCCAATCGCCCACTTTCCACTTGTCGCTGTGACTAGCAACCACAATACCAACGGAACCCGCACGTTGTACAATGCCCATGGGGTGAGGTTCCTCCCAGGTGTTACTCTCGTGCTGTTGAATCCGCATGTACGGGTCAACACTGATGTACTTCGCTTGAAACAGCACTTCGTTATCGGCAATATCGCCTGACATCGGCGCATCGCGAAGTTCGTAGTGTTCGTCAGTAACGCGCTCCGTGGGGCGTTTTACGTAGATCCATTGGCGATTGGCAAGTGATGTTGTTTGCATCGCTTCATTGTACCGAAGATCGTGGCTCGGTGGGACATTATTCTCTTTTTTGAGTGCATCCACTCATAGCCGCTTAACTCAAAACTCTGTCACAAAATTCGTGTTTTCCGACAGCACAGGAAAGAACATAATGTTTTCTCGACCGATGTCGGAGAAAGTAGCTTCCATGATTCGGGCAGAGACAGCGAAGTATCGAAAAGCACGACGAGCGCTGGGAAGCACTGACTTTGCTCATTGTTTTCTAGAACGCAAAAGAGCAATTTCACTCGCTGGTTTTTTTAGAATTTCTGCTAGCTCGATCTGTCGAGTGATTATTCCATTGAGCATATTTTTGTCGCATAGTTTGGTTGTTAGGCCTAGCTGATAACATCGGTCATAGTACCTAGTCGCTTTGGATAAATCGCGCAACTTGTAAAGTGCAATTCCACCGGCATGTTCATATGCATTCGCCTGCACAAATTTTTCGTACTGATCAAGTGGAGAAGACTTTTCGAAGCCATCGATAGACTTTTCAAAACAGTTAAATGCTTTTTGCCAGCGCCCCAAACTGTTAAATCGATCGCCCATATAGCACCAGATGGCTGGAAGTTTCGCCCTGTTCGGATCTGTGCGTGAGAGATATTCAATACAGCGTTCATACCAATAAATTGAATTAAGCAGCTGGGCTTCGCTTGGAGTGTCTGTCGAAAGGCGAGCTGTTTTGGTGTAGTACGCAGAGATTTGTTCCTCGTTAGCTCCCAGATTTCTGGCTACGGAAATGACCTTGTCCAAGGCCGTCCTTACCGATTGCCTCTCTCCGAATAAGGAACCTAGTATGGTGATCTGTTCGAATGCTTCGTCGAGCAGACTCAGGTCCTGCCTTTCCGCGGCGCAATCTAAAGTTGCTAAATAGTGCGCAATCGCGCTTTTTATCATTCCCGGCCTTTCTATGTGTTGTTCTGCATACGCAATTCCATTGTGAAACGAAGCCAGTTTTGGAGTAGTCTTCGAATAGGATTTTTCCATGGTGATGAGCATATCTTCAAACTGCTCTCGAATTTCGAGCCACTCTTTTTGAGAGTGCGATTTCCCTAATTGTGATCCCAATGTGTAGAAATCCTTTTGAAAAGCCAAGTTCCGATTTGCCTTCTCCGTATGAGATGCCGGTTTGCTTGTTTTATTCTCGATTAGAGTGTCTAGCAGGTCTTGATCGGAAGCCTTATTTCCCAGATTGTCGTCACCTAAGTCCGAACTTTTTCTCGTTGGTCTAGGTCTGATTTTTTTCTTTATGAACGTGATATCGGGAAACCTTTCGTTCAATTTATCAATATCGGCGTTGTTCAAAGAGTGGCCAAAAAAGATGGTGCAGCCAATCGGTGCGTATGGTGCAATTTTAATCGCGTCACTTAGTGTGAGCTGATTGTTCTCCAGCACCAAAATACCTATATGAGATCGAAGTAGAATCTGTCGAAGCCCGGCAGCTGTTACGTTTGTCTTTGAAACGTTGAGGTTGGTTAAGGTCTTAATTTTGGAGAGCGTTCTCAATCCTTCATCGCCGACAGAGGTATCGGTCACATCAATGTAGGAGATCGGTAGTGCCACGAGGTGCTCAAGGGACTTATCGGAAATCTTTGTGCCTTTTAGGTCGAGGTATTTTAGATTCTTAAATCTGCCGATGGTGCTTAATTCGGAGATTGGGTTCTCTACGAGAATTAGGACGGTGAACTGCTCAGGGGACTTCGCGGATAGAAGCGCACTGTCATCGATATCCCAGTGATTGAGGTCCAGCGTCGGTCCATTCATACCGGCAATTGCTGCGAGCTGTTCATCAACTTCCTTTTCGGATTTTTTGTCAACGTCAGGCGGAGTGACGTTGGCGATCAATGCGGAATCCAACTTTTGAGTCCTAGAGTCACTGTCCGACTTCTTGAATGCGATAAAACCAATCGCGCCACCAACTAGAGTCGACACGACCAGGGTGACTGCGATAATCAAGGACTGTTTGCGACTAAATCTGTTGTCATTATTCTTGTCTTTACGCTCCTCGATGTCACCGCTTTCAGTGGCAAGATCTGCAAGCGAAGGAATAATGTGCGCGTGCACACTAGGGCGCATAGAGGGCTGCTTCTCTAGCATAGAGTCGATCAATTCGAATAGTCTTTTGGGGACTTTGAAGTTAATCTTGTTGGTATTCGCCGCGATGGATGGGACCTCAGATTTTGCAATGAGCGTTATTGTTTCGATTGCAGTTCGTCCCTCGAGCGGTGCCTTTCTCGCCAGGCAGTAGAACATGATCGCTCCCAGGGAATAGACATCCGACTTCGTTGTTAATGGCAATGACAGCGCTTGTTCTGGGCTCATGAAGAGTGGAGTGCCAACGATCATTCCGGTTCCCGTCAGCTTGCCTTCTGCAGCTTCGCCGTCTGGAGCTCTCTTCGCTAGTCCGAAGTCGAGGATTTTTACGATAGTGCTGCCGTCTTCCCGTTTTGCAACCAGTATATTTGTGGGCTTCAGATCTCGATGAACGACGTCGCGGGTGTGGGCATGAGCTATACCACGAGCGACCTGCGTGAAGAGATCACAAAATGACACCAGGTCAGTTACACTATTCTTGAAGTAATCGTCTAGTGGCGGTCCGTCGACAAACTCCATTGCGATGAACGCGATCTGATTCTCGATTCCAAAATCAAAAATGGTGGCAATATTTTCATGACGCAGTGAGGATAAAACTTTGGCTTCATTCTGAAATCGCATCAGTTGTTTTTGGTCGTGTGAAGGGTGCAGCAGTTTGATTGCGACGAGAATTTTGCGAAAAATATCTTCCACCTTGTACACCTGACCTGACGCACCAGATCCGATTAGCGCGATGACTTGGTACTTCGAGGCAAACATGTCGCCGACCTGCAAAAGAGCGGGGCGTTCGGTTGGTTGTATTGGCTCATTCTCAGAAGTTGTCACGAAAGCTACCAATGGGTGTCGACTTTTCGTATCCTCGAAGCGGGATCGAAATCAGCTTGCTGAAGACTACGAAAGTAGGCTGATATGCAGGTTTAATTGAGTTGCTTACCATTGGCTCTACGCCACATGTCGATAAATTTGTCGACGCGCTTGAGTACGTCTTCCTTGATTTGCCCATCTTTATTCGAATCTATAAATCCAACTGACACGTCGTCCCACATCGAGACAGTTACTCTGCGTGACTGGTTTTCTGGAAGGTAGATCATCTGAGTCAAGTCGAGGTTGAGTGAATAAAACGTTTTGCCGCTATGCTTGATTGGAGTAATTCTGACAACCAATGATTTGACATCTGTGTAATTAAGAAATTCCTTGTCGTCGATTGCCTTCATCCCTGCCGCGCTAATTCGTTGTACCACAGCCTGGGCGATGTCGCTCCGTTGTGCATCCATACCCGTTATAGCTGGAACGGAGACATGCACTCCATTCAATCCTTCCAGTACAAATTGCTGCTCCGGCTCGCCTTCTAGCGAAGTGGCAGGCGTGACTGCGAAAAATGAAACTGCAGCGCAGAAGGCAAGGGTCAGGCTCGCCGCCCTACGTCGACGCGAGGTTGAGTTAGCCAGTTTAGACACAATCGAGCCTCCCGAGTACCTGATAGGTTAGACCATCATAGAAATCGAAAGTATACTGCCAAAAAATCTCGAAAACAACCTGTCAGTTAGTGCGCTGCAAGCGCTGACAACTTCGGACAGGTGCCTTTCCGTCGCTACGAAAACGCCACTTTGTGTTGCGTCTGCGGTGCGCTACGGCAGCTGCCTACTGCGCTGCGTGCGCACCTCACTACCGAAGCTGCCCTCGTTTCGTGCCCAGCCGTTCTGGGTCCATTTGTGAAACCGGCGTAGTCATGGAACGTCCATCTCTGGAGCTCCTTTATACTTCGACCGGATAGGGGTTCGAATACCCTGTGTGCCTGCGATACGCCGCTGGCACAAGCGTCCATGCCGCCGGTGCCAGTGTCCATGCGCTGCATGGTTTTCTTCTAAGCGTTTTGAAGCTCTTCAGGACTGAGGGCTTTGAGCGCTGTAGAGACCTTCAGATGGGTCTCATGTTGAGCAGGCAACAGATCGTTGTTCAAAACAGCGAGCACCGGAGCTGGTACTATCTCCTTCGCCGCTTCATACTGTACGAGTCGCTCGGCTTCGAACATCTCAAGTTGAGCTAGGGCATCATGCGCCGTGCTATTTGAATTCCGCACCAGTTTTTCGAATCCGCCCCAGATTCCTGAGCTTTCCGTCGGCGTGCCGCCGGCGTCGACTACGTGCTGCGACAGCTTGGCCGCGCGATCTGCATGTGAGGCTCTGCATTCACTCAGGCACTCAGGCACTCAATCATAGTGCTGCCGAAATCGCGCTTCAATGCAAGCTCATATAACTCCACTGCTGATATCTCACCAGCCAGAAGGGAATTGAATTCGTGCGAAAATTCGGTGCTCATTAGCTCCTGCAATTACATGACCAATTCATCCATAGCATTGGCAGGCGGTGTCGGTGCTGAAGACTTTTATAATTGAAAAGGGTTGATACCCGACTCCGGTATAATGCCAGTGGGGTATCTGCATGGACCAGTTTTCTTTTTCAATCTGCTTAGACATTCTTGGGCAAATGATCGCCTTTGGATTTCTTGCCTTTGCAGTTGTCGGAATGTCTCTGGACAAGCTGTTGAAAAAATTGAATATCCCTGAGATTGCTCGATGTTCGGTTGTAGCCTTGGTGGCTCTCACGATTTTCGTTCCTATCGTCTGGTATATGATTTACAGTCCCTTTTCTGGCGTAAAAGTCGGGGCGGACCATATAGAACTTCAGTATATTTGTCCGCGATTTTCGGAGAACATTTCGTATCGGGAGTTGAGTTCAATCAGCGTGGATAGCCAGGTACAACCAACGAAGATGGCATCATTCTCGACCTCCGCGCTTGTGGTACACACTAAGGATCGGCGTTCGTTGCGTTCGTTCGATACGCGCGATCAAGCTGGACCGACTCCAGCTGCGCAGGCCGAGATAGCGATTAACAGGGCACGGGAGAAAGCAATTCGGTGAGCGTGTTGTGTGCGCTTTAGGAATTGGAATTGGATTGGTCGCTCATTAGACCTACCTGATCGTGTGCGCCAATATGCTTGGAGATTGATGATAGTCCTTCGTGGTAACATCATTGTTCATCAACTGATTAAAGGACTTTGGAGGAAATCCGGAGTCTACGATATCGTCGACGGCAGTCCACTCGGTTGCCATTATTAGTTCTAAGCAGCAGAGGTCGAACAGGAATTCATGGTGATGCATGCAGCAAAATCTCTTGCCAGTCTTGTAGGAAATACGCCGCTTGTCGCCTTATCACGATACGGAAAGGGACTTCGAAACAACATTTTCGGCAAATGCGAATTCCTCAACCCAGGCGGTTCCGTTAAGGACAGAATCGCATTCCATATGATCGACAAAGCAGAGGCAGCCGGCGTACTAGTACCGGGTGGGACCATCGTGGAGGCCACCGCTGGTAATACCGGAATCGGGCTAGCTCTGGCGGCCGCGTTGAAAGGGTATAAGCTCGTGACGTATATGTCGGAAAAGGTAAGCAAGGATAAAGTAAATTTGCTGCAAGCGCTCGGGGCAGAAACAATCATTTTGCCTGGGGGAAAACCAATCTCAGATCCAGAACACTTCATGAATCTGGCTCGTACGCGAGCCAAGGAGAGCGGAGCATGGCTAGCCAACCAGTTTTTCAATGAAAGTAATGTTGAGGCCCATTATCAAACGACCGGTCCGGAAATTTGGAAACAAACCGAAGGGACCGTAGATGTTCTTGTCGCCGGTGTCGGAACAGGCGGAACCTTAACCGGCACAGGTCGGTTTCTGAAAGAAAAGAATCCTGACGTGAAAATCGTTCTTGCTGATCCGGTAGGCAGCATGCTCGCCGGCTTAGTCAAGGGCGAGGAGTCGACCAGCTCGTCGTACCTCGTCGAAGGCATTGGGCAGGATTTCGTGCCCGGAAATTTCGACACATCGTTGGTCGATGAAGTGATACAGGTGCGCGACGAAGACTCTGTGCAGGCAGCCAAAGACCTCCTTAAAACCGAAGCGATTTTCGTCGGTAGTAGCTCCGGATGCATCGCATTCGCTGCTCTGCAATACTGCCGCGAATTCGGCGGCGACGGAAAGAATATCGTGGCAATTCTTCCCGATGGCGGGCGTGGCTATATCAGCACGATCTATGACCAGTCATGGTTGGATACTAAACTTCCGACATCTTAGAGATTGCATATTGTCGTTTGTAGTTTAGTCGAAATCTGGTTCGGGGTTGGGTTGTTCGTATGTAATTTCGAGTTCGGCGAAAATACGATTGTATGCTCGAACAGTAATGGTGTTTTGGCGGTACATCCGCCCCACAGAAACTGCGACCAAAAATGCACGTTCCAGCCGCCTTCCGCGGTCGCATGTTCAGAATGTCCATTCTAATAGCCGGACGGGGCAAATGCAAACCGACCCGTTGGTGAGAAATGTGGTCTGAATAGTGAACGTCAGAATTGCTTCATGCGCCGTGTTATGCTGATGTCTGGAGTGGAGGCACGTTGTGATGTCTGGGATCAAGAAACTATTAGTTGTTCTGCTTGCACTTGCTAGTGTCACGCATGAAAGTCCTGCGCTTGCCAAGGCGGCTTATGCCGGGAAAAACCAAATGATTGATTGCTGCGAAGTGATCGCAGTAGTCGACGTGAAAAAAGTGGAAAAGTCAGATGAGAAAGGTTCATCCTGGACCTTCAGCGAGAAGGCGACAGCATTGCCTGTGCGAATTATCAAAGGAGAGCTCTCTAATCCAAGCCTCATATATGGTGGCGAGAATTTCATCTGTGCACGATGTGAAATTCCTGTCGGGAAGTCACTTGTTTTTCTGAATCGCGACGATAACCGCTTGATCGGCAGTAACTGGCATTTGAGTATACGCCCGGTGAAAGGCGGTTGCCTTGATTGGTACGACGGTCAGAACATGAGCCCTCTTAAACCAGCGAAATTGTCTGAGGTGGTGGCGCAAATCGAGAAAGAGCTAGGTGATGATCCCAAGCTTTCTAAACTTACAGCTCCGCTGAAGGAGCTGAGCCAATCGCCTTCTTTGTGTGCTCGAGAGGTCGGTGACACCAACAAGCCTTCCAAGATCTGGCTGGCATATGAGAAAGCAGTCGCAGAAGCGAAGCTGGAGCAGAAGCCATTACTCTGGTCTATGTTTAAGAACAGCACGCCAGCCGGTAGAATCTACGCTTCGATGATTTTGCATCACATCGATAAGGAGGAAGGTCAGAAGGCGCTCGCCTTGCTGTCTTGTTGTAATGGCACAGTTAACTATAGAAGTGGCTGCGCGGTTGCTACGGTGGGAATCTGGCAGGTGGCTTCAGACCTCTATTCGAGAGCGAAATACATGAATATAGCGATCAAGTAGCCGCTGCGAAATTAAAATTCTCTGCTGTTGCTCATGATGCGTGGAGTAAGAATCGGTAATTCGACAGTACTTCGGGAATAACACCTCAACATTGTGGCAAAAACCGCCGCGACGTTTGATTTCTTGTGGAGAGTAGTTGCTATGGCACAGTTGCAGACAGCTAGCAGAGAGTTGGGACAATACCCGTCGGGTAAAAAGAATTGCCGCATCGACATTAGCACCTACTTCATGCGCGACGACAATTGCAAAGAGATCGTGATTGAGTACAACGACAGTCCGCGACGAGGCTTATCGATCAGAGTATGCTTGCGGTCGCATAGTGCCACCGTCCATGGTGACGAGCATCGTGCGTCGGTCGCCAGTCGACCTCGCCTAGCAGGTTCCTTGCCGAATCGAGACTGTAAAATATTTTGTGTCATACGGTAAGCCAAGCGGCTTATAAACTAGAAAGGAGCCGCTATGACACC
>JAIERK010000161.1 GCA_019746975.1 Candidatus Obscuribacterales bacterium | reverse complement strand
GCACTTAAAGCAGATCGCGATCTGAAGTTTCAATATCTTGGTTTGCAGACCCTATATGATCGATATCTCCTGCACGTAGATGGCAATCGCATCGAGTTGCCCCAAGCTTTCTGGATGCGCGTAGCGATGGGTCTCGCCATGCAAGAGGTCGATAGAGAGCAGAGAGCGATTGAGTTCTACGATCTTCTTTCCAATTTCGACTTTGTCTCGTCGACGCCGACCTTGTTTAACTCGGGTACCAGAAGACCGCAGCTTTCGTCATGCTTCCTCACCACAGTTGGTGACGACTTGCACCAGATCTACGATTCAATTCGTGAGAATGCATTGTTGTCAAAATTCAGCGGCGGGCTGGGCAACGACTGGACTCCAGTGAGAGCACTCGGTGCGCACATCAAAGGGACCAATGGCAAGAGCCAGGGCGTAGTTCCCTTCCTAAAGGTCGTCAACGACACAGCCGTCGCCGTCAACCAGGGTGGCAAGCGCAAAGGCGCAGTCTGCTGCTACCTCGAAACCTGGCACCTCGATATCGAAGAGTTCCTCGAACTCAGAAAGAATACTGGCGACGATCGCCGCAGAACTCACGACATGAATACGGCCAACTGGATTCCTGATTTGTTCATGCACCGTGTGATGAACGACCAGCAGTGGACACTTTTCAGCCCGGAAGAAGCTCCCGACCTGCACGACCTTTACGGCGCCGACTTCAAGGCTGCATACGAGCGCTACGAAGCGATGGCCGATGCCGGCAAACTCAAGTTGCATAAACGCGTGTCAGCGCTCTCCCTGTGGAGAAAGATGCTCACGATGCTCTTCGAAACTGGCCATCCCTGGATCACTTTCAAAGATTCATGCAACGTTCGCAGCCCACAACAACACAAAGGTGTAGTGCACAGTTCCAATCTTTGCACCGAAATCACACTGAATACTTCCGATGCAGAGACAGCCGTATGCAACCTGGGCTCGGTCAACCTGGTCGCTCATATGAAAGACGGTCAGCTTGACCTCAAGAAGCTGGAAGCTACTTGCACCAAAGCGATGCGAATGCTGGACAACGTCATTGATATCAACTATTACAGCGTTCCGAAAGCACGCAATTCCAACCTGCGCCACCGTCCTGTCGGGCTTGGCCTGATGGGCTTCCAGGATGTGCTGATGATGATGGGAATTCCGTACGCTTCTAAAGAGGCGGTCGAATTGGCTGATACCACTCAAGAAGCGGTCAGTTACTTCGCGATTCTCGCAAGCAGCCGCTTGGCCGAGGAGCGAGGAGCATACGCCACCTTCAAAGGCTCGCTCTGGGATCGTGGAATCCTCCCGATCGATAGCCTCGACAGTCTTGATTCCCTCCGCCGAAATCTCTTCAACGCGCCGGTGGAAGTGAACAGATCCGCTAAGCTTGACTGGAAAGTGGTCAGAGAAAGCATCGCGATGCATGGGATGCGTAACAGCAATTGCCTCGCTATTGCACCTACTGCCACCATTGCTAACATCGCCGGTGTGAGTCCGTCAATCGAGCCGACATTCCAGAATCTCTACGTTAAGTCCAATCTTTCGGGCGAGTTCACCGTGCTCAACGCCTATCTAGTGAGAGACCTGAAAGCTCGTGGACTCTGGGATGAAGTCATGATTCACGACCTCAAGTATTTCGACGGAAGCGTTAAGCCGATAGATCGAATCCCACAAGATTTGAAAGCAGTCTATGCCACGGCATTCGAAATCGACCCGCGCTGGTTGGTCGAGTGTGGTTCGCGCCGCCAAAAGTGGCTTGACCAGTCGCAGAGCTTGAACCTCTATATGAGCGAGCCTGGTGGACGAAAGTTGGACGAACTCTACAGAATGGCATGGACAAAGGGTTTGAAAACTACATATTACTTGCGCACCATGAGCGCGACTTACGCAGAGAAGTCGACCATTCACGATGGCGCACTGAATGCCGTTCAGCAAAAGTCCGCTCCAGCTGCCGCAGCGACTCCTGCTAATGCGCAGATGTTCAGTTCCGAGAGCTTTGAAGTCTCGGCTGAAGTGACTAGCTTAACCATGGTTGGCGCGGTATGTGATCCCAACGATACCGAATGCGAAGCCTGTCAGTAAATCGAATTGCCCACAACGTTTTTCTTGGAGAACCTAAAAGATGCTAAGTTTTGACGATTACGCAAAGAGTAGTGCTTCTGAGAATAATCGCGAAGATCTCGCGAGCAAAGGCAGCGCTGCTTTGAGCGATACCTCCCATGGTGCAGCACCTGCTGCAGCTCCGGGCGGTCTGAGTCAGCCAGTTGTCGATAGCTCGACTGCCGTCATGGACTTCAGTCCTGTGTCGGCTCCGAAGGGCGAGAAGATTTCTAGCGTCACCGTTGCTCCCGCTCTGTCCGGTGGCACTAAGCCTGTGCCCAGCCCAAGCGTGGTTGTTCCGACTGCGGCTGGCGGGGGCCCCGGCGTTACGGGTGTCGAAGATATCGATTTCAAAGCATCTCGAATCAATGTGGACGATAAGCGGATCATCAATTGCAGAGCCGACTTGAATCAACTCGTCCCGTTCAAATATGAGTGGGCTTGGCAGAAGTATCTTGATGCTTGTGCCAACCACTGGATGCCGCAAGAGATTTCGATGAGTCGTGATATCGCGCTTTGGAAAGATCCCAACGGTTTATCAGATGAAGAGCGCACCATCATCAAGAGAAATCTTGGATTTTTCTCGACGGCCGATTCGCTCGTTGCCAACAATCTAGTTCTTGCTATGTATCGGCATATCACCAATCCGGAGTGCCGCCAGTACCTACTCAGGCAGGCATTCGAAGAAGCTGTTCACACGCATGCGTATCAGTATGTGGTTGAAAGCCTTGGTCTCGATGAAGGCGAAATCTTCAACATGTATCGCGAGATTCCGAGCATTCATGCCAAGGACGTGTTCGAGCTGCAGTTCACCCGCGAGCTCAGCGATCCTAACTTTATGACCGGTACTGAAGAGAATGACAGAAGATTCCTGCGCAATCTGATCGGGTTCTACATCATTATGGAAGGCATCTTCTTCTATGTCGGATTCGTGCAAATGCTTTCTTTCGGTCGCCAGAACAAGATGACGGGCGCCTCAGAGCAATTCCAGTACATCATGCGCGATGAGTCGATGCATCTTAACTTTGGCATCGATCTGATCAATCAGATAAAGATCGAGAATCCGCATCTCTGGACGCCGGAATTTGAAAAAGAGATAATTGATTTGATCAAAGAAGGTGTTGAGCTCGAATACAACTACGCCGTCGATACGATGTCGCGTGGTGTGCTCGGACTCAATGTCGAAATGTTCAGCGAATATCTGAAATTCATCGCCAACCGCCGGTGCCGTCAGATAGGTCTGCCGGAGCAGTATCCAGGTGCGAAAAATCCATTCCCATGGATGAGTGAAATGATCGATTTGAAGAAAGAAAAGAATTTCTTCGAAACGAGAGTTATCGACTATCAAACAGGCGGCGCGCTCGCCTGGGACTAGACAAGCTTTTCTTATCTCCAAACAAGAACACGGCACGGGCGCTCTTCGGAGCGCCCGTGTATTTTTTGTGCCGAGCATGCTCAATAACTGGAGGTGAAAGTCTTCACACAACCTGATGACGGTGAAGTGTAGCAAAACGCAATGACGCAGCCGCGAGGCGAGGTCTGAAAGAAGCGCGTAGCAAAACCGCGACCTGACGAACAGAAATCGGACATAAGGCAATCAAGCCAGGACGAGCGAGCAAATGATCGCAAAGTCCATAGTTGTCAAGGGGGGGCTTGACTGTAAATCCGGCAGGCGCGCGGCGAAAGTGATTGAACCTACCTCGGGAGATCTGCGGAGGTGTCTTGACAGACTGGAGGAACCGCAAGGAACCCCGATCCCAACGCAGAAGTCAAAAGAGGACATAGTAGGTAGCTAGAGGAAGCAAGAGCCAACGCGCGAGCTCAATGCGAGAATAATTTTCGACTACTGCTCTTGATGCCCAGTCGGGAGAGTAGTCGTTACGAAGCACAACCCGTCTGTATTCCTTACTCATTTTCTTTTGAGCGCTCGCAGTCGGTTGTCCACTTCATTGATGGCAAACAAGCACCATCAGCTCGGATGCCATGATAAGAGACAGCACCAGTGGATTGGATGCGTTGGCAAATCCGAGAACAAATAAGGACCAGACAAAGAAGATATGAGTATCGGAAGAGATACGACGAGGACCTGATAGAGCAGCGTCGTCGGGACATTTCTGTATTGTATGGTGACTTCGGCTTCTGCCATTCGATATGCCGGCGACTAGGCTAACTCATCGGCCATTGTAGCCGCGATTTAAATTTGTCGCACCCTGCATTTTGGCTTTAATTGCTGAACCGTCCGACTATCTTGTCGGAGGATTACCCTCATCCACGATCACCGTGGGTGGCTGTTGCTCGGTATAGCTAGGTCGGGGTGCAACTACACTGTTGACTTGCTGCTGTCCTTGGGCTCCAGGTTCACCGGGAGCGTGTTTCATCTCGTGGACATAAACTCGTGGATCTGGACCGGCAGGAAGATCGCCGGCGAGGCTCGCATCGACATCGCCGGGCAGTGGTTCGTCTGAGATTGGAAATCCAACCCATTCCGCGGCGCGAGTGAACCATCCTGGTCCCTTCTCTTTCTGCCGGGGAGGATTGTACGCGCCACCGTATGCGCTACCACCCTGTCTGGTTGCATTCTGAGTACCTGGTGCACCGAAGCTGGTGCCATCACCGGGGTATACAGCACCGACACCCGCGTCTTGCAACTTTCTATCTCTGTCGATAACTTCCTGCCAGGTTTTGCACTGATGTTTGCGATCGGGCATTTTGATCGCGCTGTCGAATTTGCGAGAGGCTTCCTCCATCCTCGTGCCATCGATGATGGGACCTGAGTTGAGGAATTGATAGACGTCGCTGCCGTCAATCACGCCGGACGCGCCAGTATCTTGCTGTTGACCGTGCGCTGCAGTAGCTCCAGTCGCCAGAGTAATGGCAAAAATTAGAGACAACAAATCTTTCTTCACGTGCGCGCCCCCACTGGTCGAACGACCTCTTTGTATCACAAATTGCTCTTGATTTCGGTGTGCTTTAGTTAAGCTGGATCTCAGACTTTAAGGATCTGCTTCTTAGGCGCCACTCCAGCGCAGGCGAAGGCGCCGGCCAGCGCACGTTGCCAACCTTCATATTCAGAACGGCGGTTTTCTACCGGCTGAAGGCGCAAATCGCTCTTCCATTTCTTCTTCAGGGCATCCAGGTCCGGAATCAAGCCACATTTGAGCGCCGCAAGGGCACCGACCCCCCACGCCGTCGACTCCACTTGAGAGGCTCTGACTACAGGGACCCCCAGGAGATCAGCCTGGAACTGCAGCATGAAAGCGTTTCGCGTAGCTCCACCGTCGACTCTCAATTCGGACACGCTTACGCCATGCTCTCGCATGTCGTTGGCTACGTCGCTGACTTGATATGCCATCGCCTCTAACGCTGCTCGGACAAGGTGTTCGCGCTTGGTGCCGCGCGTGAGACCGACGATTGTTCCGCGAACATCAGAATTCCACCACGGCGATCCCATACCTACGAACGCCGGGACGAAGTAGACGCCGTCATTGGAGTTAATCGAGGTGGCCATGCGCTCACTCTCGTCACTGGATGCGAGGATGCTCAGCCCATCTCGCAACCACTGTATGGCTGCGCCGGTGACGAAAATAGCACCTTCGAATGCGTAGACGACCGGTTCGCCTTCGAGTTGCCAACCAACTGTGGTGAGCAAACCGTCGATGAGTCGCATCTCTGTCCCAATATTAGCGAGCAGGAAGCTGCCGGTGCCGTAGGTGCACTTGAGCATTCCTCGCTCGAAGCAGCACTGTCCGAATAACGCCGATTGTTGATCGCCGAGATTGGCTAAAATCGGCGCTTCAAAGCCCAAAATGGTTTTGTCGGTTAATCCAAAATTGGCGTTGGATGGAACTACCTTCGGCATCATGGAGCGAGGGATGTTCAGCCTCATGAGAAGCTCATCGTCCCAGTCCATCGTCTTGACGTTGTACACCATGGTTCTACTGGCGTTGCTTGGTTCTGTAAGGTGATTTCTCTCCTTCGTGAGCTTGCGAATGAGCCAGGTATCGATTGTTCCGAACTGGAGCGAATCGACTCTAGCGCGGGCATCTTTGACATTGTCTAGAATCCAACTGATTTTAGGTCCAGAGAAATAAGCGTCCGGCACCAATCCAGTCTTTTCGCGGAAAGCCGGTTCGTCGCGCAGCTCTTCGGCGACCTTCCGGGTTCTTCGGCATTGCCACACGATAGCATTGTGTATCGGCTTGTCGTTGGTTTTATCCCAAACCACGGTTGTTTCGCGTTGGTTGGTTACACCGACGCAGGCTATTTCGTCGCTCTTGATACCGGCTGACTTGACCGCTTCCTTAATGCAGTCGACTTCCGTCTCGAAGATCTCTTGTGCATCGTGCTCGACCCAACCAGGTTGCGGGTAATGTTGGGCGAACTCCTTCTGCCCCATACCTACGGTCGCGCCGTTCTTGTCGAAAATGAAGGCTCGGCAGCTTGTAGTGCCCTGATCAATGCTGACGATATATTTGGTCATGGTCGATGCGCCTCCCGCACGGCTGCTTGGCTACCTGTATCCACAGGACGTTCATATTATCAGGCCCGCTCCGATTTTATGTATGAAAGCGCTCTGCTCTATCGGTGGTCGAGCCGGTAACAGAGCAGGTCCAACCTTCCGCAGGAACCGGTCTGGTCAGCACCAGCAATTGAATACTTGTCCTTCTTTGGCTCAAGCCGCGGCAGTCGCTATTGCAATCGCGCATCC
Organism: Candidatus Obscuribacterales bacterium; assembly: GCA_019746975.1. GTDB lineage: Bacteria > Cyanobacteriota > Vampirovibrionia > Obscuribacterales > Obscuribacteraceae > JADYXR01. Next base: position 27,244 of record JAIERK010000161.1, on the reverse strand, counting down.
ATCGGTACCACAGCGGCGGAAGCCGGTGCTGCAAACATCTCCACGAGCAAGAGATCCGCGACAATGCCCTTCACCTGGCTCGGAGTTCGAACCGATTCAGGATTGCGTCTTGTTGGTTACCGGCATCAGCCTTGAAAGCGAAAAATTCGCTATGATGTGATCAAAGCTCTTTCGAACGAGGAGGTGACAAGCCATGTCCATCACATCGGATGCTCCGCTCAAAGGAACTTGCTGTGTATGTGGCGAGCCTGTCAGTCCTCTAATGGGAATACTTCCTCCCTTGCCCGGGCTGGAAGCCGGACATTGTTCAAAATGCGGAAAGTCAGCCTGCTCCAAGCACATTAAAGAGCACACGAAGAATTGCTCTCAAGGTCAAAAGTCAGCAAAGGATTGGTGCGGTACGCTGGGTCCTTTTCAGTAGACGATCCGTAGTGCACTATATTCGGTGTTGCTTTTGATCAATGTTTTTTCGACGTGACCATGTTAGAAATGCTTTGCTATTGGAATGGCCGGACCTATTCTAGTCGGCTCCTCGAGTTCCTCCTCGATCAGAAATGTATCCGCGTCGCCCGCGTTCATAGTCATTAGAGAGAGCTGCGTGTAGTGGCTTCTTGTGGTGTCGTACGCGGTGCGCTAGCCGCTATGTTTCAAACATTCCAAAATGACAATCTGCATTGCTTCTTGCATCACCTTCAGCTGCTCATCCGGTTTCACAGGCAGTCGCTTGGTTTTCAATGTTGAGAGCTTCGGCATCTTTTTCGACCCTCTCATCTGCGCTATGAAATTCTTCGGCAGCGGAACATGCACAAACAATGCTGATTTGATATGCTCATGCAATTTTTGATAATGCAGCGCATTGAAGTACACATCGTTGCAAACGAAGGTTCCCGCATGGTTGGAAATCCTGGTCGGTATGCCCCTATCGGTCAAGGTCTTTTGAACTTTGTCGAGCGGGACTGTCGTAAATAGAGCATTCTCGCCCTTTTTCTGGATTCTCTTATTGAGCGGTTGGTGGCCATTGTTGTCTTCAATGCGATAATCTCGAAGGTTAAGAGCAACCCTCTCCAGTTCGAGGTGAGTACTCATCGCAGACAGTCCGATGGCGACCAGGTTTACATCGTCATCACTCAGGCTGTCCAATGTCCTTTTCAGCTTGGTCCAGGAGGCCCGGCAACAGGTCGGCAGGACCAACTGCGTCACCGGAACTTGTCCATAGCTTTTCACAGTTATCAAGTCAGGAAACAGCTTGGCTATCTCTTCACTTGGATTGAAAGAGGCATCGCCAAATGGGTCAAAACCCGCAACTACGAAATGGGGCGTGGATTTCTTACTTGTCAAAAGGTGCTCGTCCGTCTGTGTATCGACATGTTTCATCAGTATAGGCCCATAAAATTGCTGTTGGTGTAGAATAAAAACCAACCTCAAGCCGAAGTGGCGAAACTGGCAGACGCAGTTGACTCAAAATCAACCGGTAGCAATACCGTGTGGGTTCGATTCCCTCCTTCGGCACTATTTATTCTTGAATCTTGCGTGCAGTTTAAATGCACCCTTTGTTCTCGGGAAAACCTATTCCTGGGTTTGACAACCGTTCGTTCTCAGATTTGGGTGTTATCTAGCAATTAGCCACCGAATTCGATACCAGCTACGTTTGTTCGGCTGATAAACATTCATAAAAACGGAGTTTTCAATCGTTCCATGTGTCGGCCGCGACTGATTGGGAGGCTCGATCACACCGCCCCACCAGCAACGACGTACAATGTAACTTTAGTTAGAAAGCTTTATTTGGTCGGAAAACTGGGCATACATGAGATAGGCATCGAGATCTTACGGATCGATTTATGAATCCTGACATGATTGCCCTTTTGCGGCAAAAACTAAAACTGCAAGCCTACAATCACGGTCCCCGGAGTCCCGAAGCGGCAAGAGCTTACTTCGATTTGGGCTCTGCCTACTCGAAGACCGACGAGTTTGAGAATGCCGAGCGCGCGCTCAACAGCGCTTGTGAGATTTACGAGCAGCTCGGTATGCCTGAAGAGCTGGCAGAAGCGACCAACCTTCTCAACGATATTAAGTTCTATCTGACCGGTGAGCCCGTCACGGACAGCTCAGACGACCTGGCTGCCCTCACCCTCAGCCACTTCAATGTCCCGGTTTATGTAAGAACTCCAGACGCAGTCGACGGCGAGAAGCCCGGATCTTACGTCGAGAACGTGAAGGGGTTTTTGACGGAAGAAGCGCGGCAGCCCGCTGAGGCGCTCAGCCCGGAGGAGGTTAAGCGCCGCCAGGAAGCGAAGGCGCTGGACGACGCAATTAATCTTGCTCGCATCGAAGTTTCGCAAATGAAGAAGAAGGGTTCTCGCAATACCAGTCAGCTGGCAGATTTGCTGGTTGAACTTGCGACAATGTATTCTCGGAAAAACGAGCCCGAAAATATGGAGGCTGCTCTAGTCGAAGCGCTGAGCATCAGAGAAACAGTATATGGAAAAAACCATCTTAGCGTCTCCACCGATTTGAAGAATTTGGGGCGACTCTACTTCGCCACTGAAAGATACACTCAGGCTGAGCAATCCTGGAAGCGAGCTCTCGAGATTCGAGAGACGATGCTGGGACCGTTTCATCCGCAAGTCGCTGACATATCGGACCTCTTCGCCAAGCTGCTGAGAAAGGTCAATCGGGTCTCCGAAGCGGAAGAGCTGGAAGCGCGTATCGAAGAAAGCAAGACCAGGCACAAATCCGACTGGGATGCTTTTAGAAAGACTGCGTTGAAAGCGATGGAGGAAGGCAACTACTTCTACGCGCAGGCCTTATGGCTGGCAGCTCTGGATGAGGCTTCTGACTTCGAGGAAGACGATCCTCGCATTCTGACGACTCTCGAAAATCTGGCTCATGTATATTGGAAGCGGAGAAAATACGAGAAGTCAGAGCCGCTCTGTAAGCGTATTTACAAGATTTCGGAAAGGCTGCTCGGTAAAGATCACCTCGATGTTGCGCGCGCTGCCAACAACCTTGCTTTGGTCTGCGAGCGGCAGGGCAAGTTCACCGAAGCCGCTGTGCTCTACAAAGAAGTGATTCGCGTTATGGAGCAAACCCTGGGTCAAGATCATGCGGATGTCCTTGCCACCAAGGAATCACACACACACGCAATCACTCAAAGTCACAAGCAGCTCGAACAGAAGCTCCAAAAGACAAAGTTTTAGACGCCCTGCTATCGCCTGTTTGCGCGCCGTCGCATTTGATGGCTCATCTAGAACATGACCAGGTTCCTACCACCACATCGTCTCCGAATGTTATTGACCACAGTGCCTAGCCCTGTTCGACTCTACTAATTGTTGCTTACTATGATCCTTCGTAATTATTGTCGAAAGCTGCTACCAGAGGCTTTCTCGGCATAAACATCGTTAAGTTTATGTTTTCAGCTAAATTGCATCAAAACTATCTGTCGTATGATCTAGTCTCCCTATCCAGGTATTTGGAAATGCCAGACGAACAAAGATGGTCGCAGCTGGAGCTTATTGCCCCTGAAAAGCTTGAGGACATGGCTTCTTGGCTCCTCGTCCAGGGCGGTGCACTGGGATGCGAAGTCGTACCGGAGAGCGACGAGCAAGTCATTATCCGTGCGTCCTTTGAGAAGTCAAAGCTGGATAAGGAAACGCTTCAGCGACTGATCGCATTGCTCGAAGAGCATGGACTGTCGGATACCCTGAGATCGCTGAAAGTCTCCGATGTGCCGAGAGAAGATTGGCTGGCTAAATGGAAAGAAGGATTCGAACCTTTCCGCGTCGGGACGAAGTTCGTTGTTTGTCCGCTGTGGCGGAAAGGCGAGCTCAGCACCGAGCTCACCGACGGCAGAAAGACTATCCTTATGGAGCCGGGAATGGCGTTCGGAACCGGTTTGCACACGACAACGCAGTTCTGTTTGCGCGCGCTCGAAGCTTATCCGCCGGAGGGACAGATTCTCGATGTCGGGACCGGTAGCGGTATTCTAGCGATCGCATGCAAACTCTTGAATCCCGAAGCACGAGTCATCGGTGTCGATACCGATCCTGTCGCTATTGAGACAGCAGAGGTTGACTTGAAGATCAACAACCTGGAAGGGCAGATAGACTTGCGACTGGGGTCAACCGAGACTGTGGAGAACATGCAGTTCGATATGATTCTCTCCAATCTGACTTGCGAGGATATAATCGCGCTTCTACCAGACTATGTGCGCTTACTTAATGCCGGTGGCAAAGTCATTGGCGCCGGTATCTTGCGTGAGAAATTGGATCTTTTGAAAAACGCAATCAGTCGTTATCCCATGAATATCGAGAGGGCAGAGACGCTAGGTAATTGGGTCGGCATCGTTCTACAGCGCTAGTGCGCGAGGCATCAATTGCTGGCTTTGTGTTGTAGTAGCTCGGAGTAAAGGCACCGCGCAACGTAGCGCCAGCGTCTCGCTGGCACCGAGCAAGTCGGAAAAATATTTCCGAGTTTGGGAGATCATTAGTACGGACTTTTTCCTCTCTGGATTAGCAACGCTACGACTCAATTGTCTATCACTGTGCAACAGTTCTAGTCGTCGACTCTCTTGCAAACATCTCCTAAAACACGAAGTTTTTGCATTGGGCCGTTCTTCCCTTCTGCAAAAACTTCGTGAACCATGCGCGGTATCATTCCATCTTTTCGCGGGGGAAGATGGAGCGTCGGTAAAGTCGATTGTGGTCGTGTGTTTGCTATTCCTGAATACTTCTGTTTATTGAATATCGATTGAGGTCTGAGGATTGTGCACTTGGATATTGTTGAAATAGAAACCTGACTCGTCAGTATTGACGCGTCTGCGAATCTGGGATGCTGTTGGAAGTATCAATGTATGCGGGCGACTTCCAAACTGCTGTTATATTTATTGTTGCCATAATCGTTACCGCAACGTTACAGCGATAAATTTAGAAAACTGCGGGGGCGGAAAGTCTCTACTCGGAATTCACCGTTAATCCAAAGGACTAAGTGCAGGCCGTCGACTGTTACCAAGACGCGCACGGAAAGTTAACTTAGTTGGCCAAATCTATATTCGAATCGTGGCTAGGTTGTGAACTACTCTTCGTGATTCCATGACTATGTTTTGGGAAACATGCTTTGCAGGTCAATTGGTCGTCCTCGATTGACGCCTTCGTTGAGGTAGATCTTTCCTTCTCGTTCTATGTACAGTTTGAGTCGGAACTCCAACGCGCTAATTGCCAGGCACAGCGATTGAATTGCTGTGCCACCGCCGATTTCCGGCAAAGCCCCAAGACCGTCGACGCCGACCGGGCAGAGCCAATGTCCATTCTTCTCATAGGGCTTCTTGATGAAGATTCGACCTGGATACGAGCCTTTGTCCTTATGGTCCAAAAGGACTTTCACTTCCACAATCGGAGCGTCGTCAGACATCGGTGGGACATTAGTCAAGATTGGTACCGGAGGTGTGCGGGAAAACCGCGGTTGATGGCAGGGATTAGTCAGATGCTACTCCTAGAGTCCCCATTATCTCAAAAAAACTCAGGTTGTGACTCCTGCCAATTGCCGTTTTTTCTCGGTCGGTGCAGGTGCTGTCGACATCGGCACATCCCCGGTACTCTGTGGCAGCACCAGTGACGCTACCATGCCGACGACGTAGACAAGTGCTACGCATGAGCCAGCCATCGCGTATGAGCCACCAAAGAGTGCTATTAACTGCCCAGCCATAATGGCTGCGGCAGCCGCGAACAATCTTCCCATCTGAACGCTGACACCAAAAGCGGTGACACGAATTTTTGCGTTGTACAGTTCTGGCACATAAATCAGCAATGGCACAAAGGGTGCTTCTGTGAAAAATCCGACGACGAAGACCCAGACCAATAGCTCTGGTCCGTAAGACTTCACTGTCAGGAACATCATGATGCAACTCGCCAGCGCACCCAGATATGAGTAGAAGAACGATTTCTTTCGACCAAGTTTTTCGAAGACTCCGCCCAGGACAAGCGCTCCAATTATGGCTCCTACGTTGAGTACGATGGCGCAGGTGCTGCGCTCCGCGGTGGCGTTGGTCCCTGTAAGTTGATTGACCCATGCCGGAACCCATGACAGGACCGCCCAGTAACCGACAATTGCGGCAGTAGCTAGCGAGAGTACGCAGCAAGATTTGCCTCTGTTTTCTCGGTTGAACACTGTGAGTATTGGTGCGACTTTGTCAAATGCACTTGATTCCACGCGCCGTTCAGCTGCCTCTGCGAATTCATGAGAGTCTTTGAGCTTTAACCTGATATATATCGTGAGCAATGCGGGCACCATACCTACCAGGTACAGCGCGCGCCAACCGAACCCACCCAGACCATAATTCAAGCATGCTGTGAGCAGATAGCCGAAGCCGAATGCCGTGCACATCACTCCGGTGGCCCAATAACGACCTTTCCCTTTCCACGATTCGGCCAGGAAAACTGCTCCAACACTGAGCTCTCCACCAATACCGCAACCGACGAAGAAGCGATAAATTGCCAACTCGATAGTACTATGACTGGTGGCACATAGTCCGGTGCACACCGCATACAACAAAATGGTCAATACCATCGTGTTGACGCGGCCGATGCGGTCGGCAATTACTCCGAAAATTGCAGAACCGACGGTCCAGCCGACCATGAAGGCTGCAAGAACATACGAAGCCGCCACTCCCACTTCAGCGTGTGAAGTGGTGTTGAGCAATTCGGAAAGCGTAGGGTAGAGCGCCAACACGAAGATGGACGCGTCCATGCCGTCGAAAAGCATGCCCATCCATGTTGTGAACAGCACCCGCCACTCATATGGCGTGCGAGATTGGAATTGTTGCAGCATAATCAGTCCTCAGCCAACGTGTGTCTTGCAAATCTCTGCCGCTTTTGCGAATAGTAAGTGCAGGTGCTCGTTGGGGCAATGGTGGATTTACCCCACGATTTGCTTTACGAGATAGCGGATTCGGTGAAAGCCTTTTGCCGTCTGAGATTTCAGGAGTTCTTAATGATTTGCGTGAACATCGGTGACTTTGTTATAATCAGTATTACTATGGATATCGGAGCCATTTTCCGATGTCCGCCGATCGCACTCTGAAAGTTGAATAACGCAGGAAGCTTTTCGCAAATCACACGCCATGGGGGCGTTTAGATTCGACAGGGTTGTTGAGTCGTAGGTTGCAAGCCGAGGGTGCTGTTCCCTCGTAAATCAACAAGCAAACAATATAAATGCAAATGATAATGTCATTGCAGGCAATTTCGGCCGCGTTCGCGCTGCTGCCTAACTTAAGTTAGTGTTGCCACTCACTGAGCGCTTGACTACCCGCTCTCTGTTGGGTTAACCACGGTGGTTGCTCATGGGCAAAACTAGCGATTGCTAGCTCATGCTAAGACATAATCGCGAACCCGGTTGGCCGTTCGGGCCTTTCTCAGCGGATCAGGTAACTGGTAACTGGGGTAAATCCGAACTAAGCTTGTAGTGGCTTGCCTCTCGATTTCTTTGGACGCGAGTGCGATTCTCGCCGCCTCCACTATTTACTTTTTAACAGGCTTCAAAGCATTGCTGGTACACGCTTTCGAGCATTCGCGTTTTTGCGTTTGCAGGCAAGTGTGGCCCCTTTTGTGGCCCGTCAATTTATTTTTGAGAACCGAAATCACCTGGTTTTGGTAAGGATTTTTGGGTAAGGATCAGGTTGCGCGATCGAACCGATCGATGACTTCGATGGGCCCGACGATGTTTGCATTGAACTCGTTCAGCCTCTCGGCTGGAATCCAATATTCCTGATGTATCGCAGCGGCGCCTTCAGTCTGGACGTCGTAACCCATGACGTTGTTCGTTCTTACTGCTGAGACATTCTTCGATACGTTAGCTTGAAAGCGGGCGACATCTTCTTCCGTGATGTCGCTTACTTCCATTTCGCCAAACGCTGGTAGCAAATAGTTTCTGAGCACTTCGCGATAGCCTCGTAGCGTGCTGTGGTTTAAACTCGCTCTTTCATCGAGGTAATTTTCTGCTACTTCTGAAAACGTTTTGCGAGTCTTTGGCTTGGTGAACTCCGCCAGTCCTGACCAATCATTGGTGGCATTCGCAACTGCGCGATGCTTCAAGATTTCTGCTAGCGCAAGCTCCGCGGCCTTGCGGTCGCGGCCAAAAGATTTAGCCCGGCGCCGGCCATTGACCTTTACCGAGATGTACCAATTGTTACCACGTTTCCAGATACCATATTTGACGCCTGCCATGGAATTTCCTCCGGCGCGCGATTTGTCGAGGCACTATATACGGTGCTCTTGTAATCGCACATTTAATCAGTATTTGCTAGTTAGAAAATCAGCATCGGGACTTGATGCTAGCTAATGCGAGGTGTGTCAGTTCCGTTAGCGGTAGACGAAATTTCGAGCAGTGTCATCGAGATCAAGTTTGTTGATCGTGTTTGCTTGAATGAACTCGTTCATTGCGTCTGTTGAGATGAGAACACGACGATTGATTTTGATGAACGATATTTGACGGGAGTTGATGAGGCGCCACATTGTCTTCAGGGACACGCCAAGAAGGTCGGCTGCTGCGGCTACTGAATGAAGCTTTTGAAGTGCGTCGGAGATGATGATCTCCTTGCCCGCGATCAGATTCAGGGCGGGAAAATGTCGCTTCTCATTGCGACGTTTCGAACAAAAAAGATCGCCGGAACAAATTTCGGCGATCAATAGAGAGAAATGACTGTCAACGTTCGCGCTTGTGTTTGCGCAGTTGTTACTACAATTGTCAGCGACACTTCGATTTTCTGTCTCCAGGGAAATTACTGATCCGATGGGCATGGTAAGTGGGACATCATGCAGTACGCAAGACACTGGTTGGTTCTGCGAAGCGGGATGTTTGCATGGGATTTTTCAGGGAGATCCATTCCATGCTGCACCCAATAGGCAAGCTAGTAGCGCGGTTCCGCGATTTTGCATGTTTCTCTTTACCTTGCCTTTCCGAATGGTGTGCCACCATCGGTTCTGCTCGCTGCATTCGGTTCACAATCAGTGTTCATAGATCTTCGTCCCGTTGAAACAAGGCGAACGGCCGCTGTAAGTGAATTTTGTTGACTGGTTAGAAGAAGTTGCTGAGCGGTTCGCTGATGGGCACTCGGAAACCGCGACTTCTGTAAGTTTCAGCGGAAGAGTAACCATACATCGTGTTTCGTGGTTTTGCATCTAGGGTTCCTTTTCTGATAACAAAAGAGTCAATCAGTGATAACGCTTCTTGGGCGTTCGACTCAATTATTAGTTTGGTGCCAGCGATGCCATTTCGTTGATCGGTCAGAGTCACGAAAACTTGGCACGTCGGGCGGTTGGCTGCATCGTATCCATCTATTTTGAGGTATGGTTCGATTAGATATTGGCGGGACGTCCGAACTTTCTTACTCAAGAGAATTGTTGGGACGTTGCCGGCTGCGATTTCTGTTCGCGCTAATTCGATTTGGTTCTTATCGACACCGCACTTGTTCATCAAATGGCTTGGAATACCTGAGCTATCATCCATGAACCAGTGTCCCATTCCAAGCTGCGTTCTCGTTTGGATGCGTTCGAAAGTTTGTCTAAACTGAGTTGCCCAGATATAGCCGCTAATTAAATTACTTCGTCCGTGCATTCCGATCCGGTAGAGATCGGACATGTTTGATGGATCCGCAATGCTGTAACTGCGCCTGTACAGGAGTTCTTTCCAGTCGCGCATTTCGATATCAAATTCTTCGTCTCTAAGTATCCACCGTGGAAAACCCTCAACGGAGATCAGCTCATCGAACGGAGTACCTGTATTAGAGCGGCGAGCATCAATCCAAACTCGCTCCCACCCCTCTGAGAAGGGACGCAGATTTTGATGCCAAGGACGTGGATTTATTGATGCCAACGTCTTGGACGCATCAATCTGTTGTTTTCCTGAATGATCAATGTGTTGGAGCTTCCAGTCCAGTGTGCTTGTGAGGGCAAGTCCGTCGGAGAAAGAGTCACCATATCCATAAAATCGCGGTGGGAGGACCCACTTCCCTTGCTTGTCGATATAGCCTGCGCAGCGGGGGTCCGGTGGCGTATGTGGTGCTATCTCTGGAGGCTGTTTTCTATGGTGCGTATTTGAGAAGATGTTCGAGTTCAGGTTTTAGAGCACCGACTTGTTGTCGCGAAACTAGTTTTTGATCTACGAGAAACTGAACAATGAGATCTGCATGTTGATCGTCAGCATCGGTTCCGAGGAGCAGTTTGATAGCTGCTTTCTCCGCATCTTCCCGGGCTTTTGCCTTTTCGGCTGCATCTTCTACAGCACGCGACTTGTCGAGATTTTTCTGAATCTCGTGTTTCAATCGCTGTTTTCCAATATTGGAAATGCTGTCTCGACACTCCATTTTTATAAAGTCTCGCGTCGCTTCGGCTGACAGATAAATTCCACTCTGCCTTAGAGCCAATCGAAACTGCGCAATATCTTCGACTTGTGAGACTGTATCAGCTTTAATCTCCTGCGGCGAACCCATTATGTAAAAACGCTTTTCGAGCAATGCGGTTGTGTCGTCGGAGAGTCCGCACGTGTATTTTTTCATTCTAGGATCTGACATCAAACCATCATCAGATTTTTGGAAATTTCCTGCGCGCCTTGCGATGCAGTCTTTCAGCACTTGATTCCCGTTGATGGAGGCATCTGGAAGTAGTGATTGCTGCATGGTCAGTCGATAGTGGCTTACTTCCTTTGCAAGCTCATGAGTTGCGCCATCGATTCCAGAGAGGTACTCGCTGAGCAGACTGGCGTACTTCGGGTTCTCCAACACTATTCTCATACTCTCTTTTGTATCGCCATTTGTCGAATTACTCAAGTGCTCACGGATTGCGGATCTCAAAAGCTGTTTGTTGTTGTCGCTCAGAGCAGGACGCACGTCGCGCCTCATCGCGTTATTACGCTCAAAAACACGAGCTTGTCCATTCCCCACATTGTTCAGGCATGATCTGAGTACGAGTTCGTCGAATGAAGCTCGATCAGCCTGACGCAGCGCCGTCAGCCAGATGGCTCTGTCCATATGGTCGATTTCGTGGCGCGTTGTTCCTGGGACGGAGCGCTCTGCCACGGTAATTTTGCACTGTTCGTTATCGAACTGTCCACGGCCGCGCTCAACGTTTCCCACCGCAAAAGTTTTCTCGTCAATTATTTCCTCAGGTAGTCCTGCTTGCTTGGCCATTCGCTTCGCCTCCGCAACCTTCGTCGCCACCTTAGACGGTGTACCGGGTTCGACTTTTTCGGTTGGTTTGATCGGTTTGCGTTCTGTGCCTTTTGCCGGCGGTGGTGGTTGCGATTCCGGATTGATTAGCTTCGGGAACTGCTGATGGTCAGCAAGCCAGCGGCAGCGAGAAAACATTTCGTCTACCTGCTTCGGAGTCAGGGAATGTTTGCGCGCAAGATCCGATCTGGTGTCGGCATTGTCATACTTTTGAAGGAACTCGCGTAGTCGACCGATTGTTTCTGACTGCAATGGTTGCTCCGACATGGTTCTCATGATAGGGCTCATCACGTCGTCTACGAGAAATGTCGACGTCTCGAAACGCGGCGTTTCTCCCTGGCAGAATGCTTGCCCCATATCGATGTTTTGCACATAAGGCTTACCGTCTTTATAGCGCACTACAAAATTGGGATCCCAGAAATCGATGTCACCCAAAACCATGCGCTCCACAAGAGCATTTTCGATTTGCGTTCGCATCCACGGATCTTTCGTGCAGTGACCTATGGTGGCATCGATTGATTTGTCCCCAGTTGCCCTCTGCGTGACCTGGCGTGCCTGCCTATGAAATCCTTCCCCGACGGCGTCCATCACGAGTGCCTTACGCATCTTTGGGGTGCCATCGATACGCTTGAAAGCTTCAACATCGCGAACTACTGATTGCGGATATTGCTCATTTGCTAAATTCAATTTGTTGCTGATATCGTGCGCGGCTTGTTCGTGTTTAATACGTTCCTCGATGTCTTCTATCTTTTTGCCAACGCCTTCCTCCAGTGTATGTATAATTACTCTTTGTTCGCCTTTCTCGGTCGACAGATAAGCCCAAGAGATAGCCTCTACGTCCAGTCCTGATTCCGGTTGAGCACCCATCTTCAGTCGACCATAGCGCAGTTCTTTTGGGGTGACAGTTTTGGAATCCGGCGGTACTGGTGGTAACTTCCGTTTGTCAGAATCTTCCACTGGTTGCTCCGACTTCTGTGGCGTTGATTTGTATTTCGCTGGACGTGTATCGACTCGTTGTCCGTCTGGACCCTTGGGTAGGTCAGGAAGAATACCTTTGTTTTTCATGTAGTCTTTCGCTAACGCTTCCATCCGCGAATCGAAAATACTTCGGCTGCTTACTTCGATCGTCAAGCAGCGAGCGCGTTCGGTCGATAGCTGACTACGCAACTCTGGCGAGAGTGTTAAATCTTCGGCAGGATCATAGGTCGGGTCATTTAGCCTTTGATAGGCTTCGTATGTTTCTTTGAGTTTGGGATTGGTGTCGATGTTCGCCGCACCATTTACGATATCTACGCCGTGCTGTTTGCTGAACAAGTGATCGACGAGGAATTGCCGAAATCGAGTTGGGTTTTGTGCGGCAAACTCGTCGGCAATTTTCGTGAGTGTCTCTGGCTTACCATCACTCTCATTCAAGGCCGATTTCAGTTTGTATTCAGCTTCTTTTCCGCGTGTCGTTCGATAAGTATCCGCCACTTCCGAACGCAGTCTCAGCGGTTCAAACACCTGCTGCTTGAGGAATTTATAGTGTTCTTCGAAATGACGGATTACGATTTGCCTGTCACCATATGCGACTGCATCGACCAGTTGTTGATAGGTCGGTTCAATACCTTGGGCCTTTAGTCGTACTTCCTCGCAGTGGAGTGCGGCCAATTCGGCGAATATCTCAGGCGCAGATCCATAGTAGTATGCAGCGTCCGTTTTTCCGGCTTTTGCGCTGTACAGTTTCTGGTAGTTCTTATCTGTGAGGTGCTCTCTGATATGGTCATACATCGCATCAAGCTCTTGTTCTGTTTCGCAAAATGCGTGTAGCTCCGCCTCGCCAAAGGCAAGATTGGCAACATCGCGCAAAGCTTTATCCAGACTGTTCTGATAAGAGAGCTCGATACTTTTTTGTGTTGATGGTGGCAGTTTTCTTACCATCTCGAAGTCAATCAAGTGCCCACACTCGTGATCGACTGTGCCGATCAGCCGCGGGCCTTCCTCGTTAATCATAAGTTCGAAGTTCTGTAATTTCTGTCCCGCCGGGTGCATCGGATTTGCTCTCAATCGCAGCACGTTTGGTCGTAAACCGGCCTCCTCTAGACCTTTTAGAATTCGATCCAGGGTGTCCTGCTTGATCGGTCTGTCGCCCTCAATGATTACTTTCATGCCGTCGAGCGAATTTGCATCTTTACCGCTATTCCGATAGATATATTCCTTTCGCGGCGCGTAGCTCTCTCTAGCATCTGCATATTCAAGTTCCAATGCTCGTAGTATGTCCTTGTGATTCTTCTCTAAATCCTTTCGCTGTTTTTCAAGTCTTTCTTCCGCGTTGTCCCGTTGGTCAAGCAAAAGCTCCTCGTCTTCTTTGAACTGCGACTCTTTCTCTTTGAGTACTTCTTTCAATTGCTTTACTTTCTCAGGATCTCCTTTGTGCTCTTCAATCGCCTTTTCTAGTTCCGCTTTTGTTTTGTCAGCTCTTCTTTCAACAGCATCCAACCGACGGTTTGAGGTTCGCAAATCTTTGAGTGATTCTAGAATAGGTCGAAACAGCTCATCTCCCTCCAACCTGGCAACAAGTTCTTTAGTCTTCGCGTCTAACTCGAAGCTATTTAGGCGTTTCTGGCTGCTCTCCATGATTTTTCCCCGCTCCGTTGGCGTAAGGGTTGGATCTGTTGGAGTCTCTGTAATTTGCCCTCGCAGATAAATAATTTCTGCCAGCTCTGAAGTAATACTGCCTTGTAGCTTGCGCGCATCGGCGAATGCGTCACTCAAAAGATAGGTGTGATCTGGTTCATTTAACGAAAAATTTGCAGATTCGGGCTTCACTGAATTCGCGTCTGCCACTGGCGGTGATGGCAGTCTGTCTGGTGACGTTTGCGGGTGAACAGGTTCTAGTCGTCCACGCTGTTCTGCTCCTTGACCTCTAGCCTTCGGTGACGCTGTATCGGTTTTTGGTTCCACCTTCAAAATCACTTTGCCGGTGGGATCGGCCACTCTGATGCCACCGTTTTCCATGGGAGTTATTTGGTATCCACGTAATGCAGCTTGTCTAAGGAGCTCTGCTGTGCGCGCCGCCGAGGGTGACTTGACGGCTTGCTCACTCGGGTGCTCACTAACTGCTCCCATGGCACCGCAAAGTCCCACAAAAATGCAAAGATCCAGCAACATCTCTTCCTGTGGTGACGGCTTGTAGCCGGCAGCTTCGAATGCCATCTTTGACCCAGCTTTTGCGACATCGGTGAAGGCGCCGAACATGACTATTGATTTTAGATGTTGGAGAAATGGACTGCCAGGCTTGAGTGCTGTGTCCCAAAGCGCCTTGTCGACCAGAGATGCCATCGCGTCGTTGCCGATCATTTCGCCGATGGCGCTGCGCAGCGTAACCCCAAGCGCATGTCCGCCTGCCATCCCTGCCGTCAAGAATGCCGTGTTCATAGCAAACTCTTCGCCGTAATCCACAGCCGCATCTGCCAATCCGTACGGACGAGTATTGCCGTACGAATCAACAACCTTTCGCGAGCCTTCTTGAACTTGCGAGACAAGCGATCCGTGACTACGCAGACCGACGTCATGTTGAACGTCATGCATGGCCTCGCGCATCGCAATATTGGTTGCTGCGATCGTCATACATGTGACCAAAAGTGGCACACCCGCCTCGGGTGCAATAGCGCTTAGCGCTGTCAGGGCGGCGGCAGTGGCGAGGAGCGTAGTACCAGTTATGATACCGTCTTTTTCCAACCAAGTCCCCCAGGTGTCTGGTGTCTTCGTTGTGATTTCTTGTAAGCATCTTTCTAGTTCCGCGCGGGGAGTCGTGCGTTCTTCTGCCGCTGAGATCAGCGCTTTGAGCTGCTCTGCCCGTTTGCCTGTGTCTGTTGCCAGGCTGCCGATTTGTGTCGATACTTTTTCTACTACCGGTTTTGCCCAATCCGGTACAGAATCAAGGAAGTTTCTCAAATCTTTGGTATTTTCCGCCAATTCATGGCGCAGGAGGGCAAGCTCGGTTTCCTTCTCCTTCCGTAGGATTTCGGGAGGATAGTCCTTATCGACGGTGCGCAAAAGTTGGTCCATAACGGCAGAACGCTTTTTCAATTCAGTCGTGGTCGCAACATTTTCGTCTTCTCCTTTCTCGCGCCGCTGTTTAATTTCAGTATCAATAGCGGCCTTAAGTTCCCACAGGCCTATAACGTCTACTTCGCCGAGCATATCCTGAATTTCTTTTGCTCGTTGTTGTGCTTCCAATACCGCCTTCGGCCCGACATAACCGCCTTGCTCCGATCTAGCCCCTGCGTTGACTATCATGCCGAGCGCCTGGACACTTACATTCAGCTTCTCTGAAATTGCTTGTGCTTTCTGCCAGGCGGGGTCTTTGTCCACGAGCGACAATCCGGTTTCTCTAAAAAGTTTTGTCTCTGGAGTTTCCTTCATTGACTTTGAATCTAGCAAACGCAGAACTTCAAATCCTGTTGCCACTGGCGGCTTGCTCGAGGACGATTGCAATTGTGCGAGCTGTTCATATGGAAGATTTTGCAGGCGACAATTTTTCTTGAGTAATCCTTCGTCAAGTCCTGCGCCTGGATTGAAAATCGCTCGGGTCAATTGCGGCGATGACATCAGTGGATTGTCTCGACGCCAGAGAAAGGCTTTGCCGGCTTCCTCAGCCGCCTTGATCGTGTCTCCATCTGCCAGGCGGCGCGCATACTTTCCAGCCTGATCAGCGAGCATCAGTGCGGTTTGTTGCGATTGAAAATCTTGCGTTTCTAATTGCTTCTGGGTTCTATCTATCTCAAACGTCCGCAGCTTTTGTATGAGAAATTCTTGCCGCTTCTCATGCTCAGACTTAGGAGACAAGCTCTCAGTATGAATAGGTGCACTGGGACCTTCGATTTGTTTTGCAATGTCATTGATGCCTCTATTGATTGGTTTTTTGTCGATGAATATGGGTAACCACAAATCGACCCCCAGTATAAATAACTGTTTTTCTATGCTCAAAACGAGGTTGGCTGGATCTTTTGAAGCCTGCTCCATGTCTCTGGGGATCGAATAAATGCCATCCCAAACCGGCATGCCGTTGGTGATGTTGTCCCGTAGCGCTTTCAGATATTCTGCGGAACCAGGCGCCTCTCCATTGTGCTTCCAAGACTTTCCATCCACCATTGTTTTTTGCTTCTGCAGATAGCGTTGGAAGTATGGATCGGTCAAGCCGGCCAACGGCGAGTCGACGGCGCCGAGAGTTCCGTTGGCCATTTGTCCCAAGACCCTATCCACATCAGCGGTGACTTCAGTTCTCGTAATCTCGATACGTTGTTGCGGCGTCAGGTTATTGAATTGCTTGTCGGTCACCTTGATGCTGCCCAGATCTCTCAACTTTATGTCCTCCGGCATCGGCTCAAGCGTTCCGCACAGAGCCAAATACAATTCGGAGGCATTTGTATCTGTGTCCATAGACTGGCGAATTATGCGCAACGTGGCGCCATCGATGTCGCAGTTCGCCAGCATCAATTTGTCCAGCGTCGGAGCCAATTCCAAGTCTCCTTTGTTCAGAGCGGATCTAATATCTGTCGGTAGCTTGTCGAAGTTTTCTCTCGAAATAAATTTTCCCGCCAAATCCGGTACGTTGATCGCACTTACTTTGGCGATAAACAACTTTTGCAAGTTGGCATCGAGAGCCTTTAGTAGCTCTTGCGATATGCATGCAGACTTAGGATTGTTGGGATTGTCAATTTGCTCTTGGAGAAATTGCGGTAGCTTCTGAAAGGCGATTTCATTGATCGGTCCAACCGCATGCAAGTCAATGCGAAATGCCGGTACATCATTTTTCGTGCCAAGGATTGCTTGACGAATACTTTCATCCTTTATTCCATTCACTGCCGCGAGGCTTATACTGCGTTCCGCCAAGGTCAGCGACTCGCCTTCTTTTAGCTTGGCAGTAGAACCTGTGAGGTCGCGACGCATAGACCCTAGCGCGTTGTACGAACTCAGGTTGCAGAGAATGTCTTTGACCTGCTCGGGGCTGTTGTTCGTCAACGCTTTTCTCATGAGGGCGTCCAGGTCTTTGTCAGGCGTGGCGGCACCTAGCTGCTTCGCCAGGGCCTCAAGCGGCTTATGCGGGTTAACAACGTCGGAGATTGCCTGTTGCAAGTAAAGCTTGTCTCCGCTCTTGTTCGAAAGGTCTGCGAGACGCTTCTGCATGCCTGGACTTTTCGCATCGACGGAGAGCAGCAGATTGCCCCGGGTGTAGGAGTTTAGCGATGCGAATTCTTGCGGTGTGATTTCGAGACTTCTGCGATCCTGTTCCGTGCTGCCCGCAATTTTCGACCGAAGTAGATCGGAACTGATGTCATCTACCTTCAGTTTGGTGGCATCGATTTTAATTGGCTGAGCGATGTTAGGGCTGTCGAGGCTGAGTGCAGTGGCTGGCTGGCTATGCGCTGCCATCATGACCATGATCTTCTCGATATCGGCGGTGGAACGCTTGTAGCCGTTGACAGCAATATCATGTGTCTTGGCAGAGTCCTCGAAGGACTGACCGAGATCGCGAAGCAAACCGCGGACACTATGTGCTTTCATCGCTGCCTGTGACAATGTCGGCACGTCTGGGTTATCGATGGAGAGTTTGAGAAGCTGCCTATCGACGTCGATGCTGCGAAGTACTTCGCCGTCCCATGGACTCTTTGTCGCCGCGTTGACGAAGAGGAGCTTTTGCGCTGGGTCATTCGATTTAGAAGCGTAGTTTAGCAAATCCAACACTGCTTTCTTGGCATCAGGTCCGGCTGTGTTGTCTGAATGCTTCCAATCTCTGACTTTGTGAAAAACGATGGCTGTGGCCACTTCTTTAGAGTAATTCGCCGGATCGATCATCTGTTCCAAAGCCGCGGCTGCAGCATCGCGAGCATCCTTATTGTCGCCTGCAAGCATGCGCTGCCTCAAGGTGTCGACGACGAACTGCGGGACATCTTTGGGAGCGAGAGCAACCACGTCAGCAAGAGTTTTCGAATTTACCTTAGTGTCACCAGTAGTATCAGCGCTGCAACAGAGTCTTTCCAGGACATCGTATCTGGCTGTGTTGCTCGTCTTCGCTAGAGCGACTAGAGCGGCGGATGCATCGCCGCTCAGGCGCCTGTCTTTGACGGCAGGATTCTGTTTTCCTGCACCGCTAGTCACTTCGGCAAGAACCGATTGAATCGCTTCAGGTTTCTTCTCCATCCTAGTCAACTTGTACAGTTGCTGCGAGAATGGAATTCCGGGGATGTTCCACTTCTCAGGAATGTCGATATTGTGCGGGCTGTTGGCGGCGGCGATGAATAGCTTTGCGACATCTTTTTGTCCGGGACCTTCAATCTGCAACTGCTGAAAGAGCCCATTCAATGCTTTGTGCGTTGTGCAAGCTAGGGAATCTTTTACAACCAGATCATCCTTGAACATTCCGAACGACTTCATATCTGGATTGGTCAGCTTCTGCATGAAGTCCTGGACGCTCTTGCTCACCGCACTTCCAGGTAGACCACGAACTGCTGCAGTCATACTGTAGATGTCTGCGGCATCGAGATTACTGAAGTCTTGCATCCATCTGACGATTTCTAGTTTTACTTCTTGCTGTTGTTTGGCCGTGAGCTTCGCTAGTGGAGAGTCTGATGTCACGACCGTTTCTGAAGGCTTGTTAGTAATGGGACTTGCCAGAATGCTGTGTAACGCTTGCCGAGTATGTGGATTACCCATGTGTATTTGGGTTTTCAGATCCAATAGTCCGGCGCGAAATTGTTCTGGTTCGCGCAGAGAGGACAAAGCCATCTCTGTCAGCAGCTCTTGTTGAAATTGCTTCTTCGTCTCGCATTCCGGACGTTGTGCAGATTGCTGAAGGAGATCTGAAAGTGTTTGTCGCGTCGGCGAATCCTTGTATTTCTCTCGTGCGTTCTCGACCTCTAGTCCTTCAGCCAGGTCATTTGGTTTCCATTCACTCTGTAGGAGCGACCAAACCGCTCCAGAAGCAGGGCTCTCTGGATCCAGTCGTTGTAGCAGTTCCGTGGTGTCTTTGGATTTGCTCAATGTAGTTAAGTCGTCCAGAATTTTTTGAGCTGTGAGATTGCCCTTGCTAGCCAACTCGCAAAGACTTTCCAGATGAGGCGCTGCTGCTTTCGGATCTCCGGCTAGTGCCATCGCTTTGATGGTGGAGTCCATCGCTTCCATGACTGAGAGTGTCGGCGCATATTTATTGGTTGGATCTTCCCTGTTCAGTCGATAGACCCGCTGCATCGCGAGCGCCCGCTCCGAAGAATTCTCTTGTGCGCAACCAGTGCCGAATTGCGAGACCGTTTGTTTCAAGAGTTCCTTATTACCTATTTCCTCGCTTTGGAGCATGATTTCTGCCGTTTTTATTTCGCCGTGACAGCCTCTTTTCGTTTTTAATTCTTGAAGTATTTTTTGAGCAGGTTTTGAAATAAACGCAGGCAAGTTTTCGTCGCCTAGAAGAAGTAAATCTCTGAGAACATCCGGCGGAAGAGCGGCACCCTGCGGCAGATTCTGCAGACGCAGATTCGTGTTGTGCAGATTAAGGGCGAGCAATTCCGGCGTGGCTGTTGGGTCATTGATGGCTCTCTGTCCAAGGTCGCGCTTGGCTGCCAGAGCCTGCTCCGGCGTGGTGGCGCTGAGGTAGGCTGCCACCTCCGGTGATGTGAGGGCCGCTTTCGACAGAAACGTTTCTATCTCCGGCATCCGTGTTTTTGCTGATGGCGAGAGCTGGTCCAGTGTTGGCACCTGACCTGACACCGTGGGAGCATCGCCGGGCTGGGCACTCGCTGGCGTTCGACCCGACACGATGGGAGCATCTTCCGGTGGAGCGCCTTGTCCATCGAGCATTGGCGCTTCATCTCCTTCGGCACGAGAAGCCCCGTCTGACTCGTCGCTCGATTCGTCATCAAACAATTGAGTCAGCAAATCGTCCGGCTGCGGAAACTCTTGTTTGCTGAAACTATCTTCGATGTCCTTCTGTTTATAGCGTTCAACGATAGCGCTGTTGTCCGCGCTGACGATTGGCGCCTGAATAGGCGTGTTTGTGTTATCCGCAATCTCGCGTGCGGGGAAAAAATCTTTAGCCATCTCGCACTCCCAGTCGAACCCCAAAGTTGATGTTAGTCCTAAATGCTTACTAGAATGTCTCGGGCGATTTTCATCTTTCCGACGGAGCGTACAGGCCTATTGCGGTCTTTGAATCAAACATGGCTTCGAGCAAAATTTGCTAGAATTGTTGTTTTTTATCGCCATATGTTTTTAATTCCAGGTCGCTCATATGATGGTCCTTTACCTCCGCTTACTGACGCCGAAATTGATCTGTCGAAGCGGCTGTCCGACCACGTTTGGTTGCTTGCAGGTGCTATAGGGGCGCGCAGTCTCACGAGCGCACCAGAGAGTCTCGAGCGGGCTGGAGCTTATATCGAGCATATCTTCCGAAGCAGTGATTATGTTCCTCAGCGGCAAGAGTTTAGCGTTGAAACATTTAGTCAGGCGCAGCGTACGGTCACAAGTGACAGCATCAGATTTCCAACAGTTAAGCATACTGCGTTCAATGTCATTGCCGAAAAAAGTGGTGCTTCTTCAAGCTCCGGAATTGTAGTTGTCGGTGCGCACTATGATTCTGTGTATGACTGCCCGGCGGCAAATGATAATGGAAGCGGAGTAGCAGCACTTCTCGAGATTGCAAGATTGCTTCGGCCTCTAGTGCCGACCAAGACTCTGCGCTTCGTTGCATTCACGAATGAGGAGCCACCATTTTTCCGCACAGAGCAAATGGGAAGCTATCAGTATGCTAAGTCTTGCAACGAGAGAAAGGAGAAGGTTGCTGCCATGATATGTTTGGAAACTATTGGATTTTACACTGACGCTCCGAACAGTCAGCAGTATCCACACGCAGTGTTCGATCTGACGTTTCCAAAGACTGGAAATTTCATTTCCTTTGTTTCCAACCTTCAGTCGGCATCTTTACTTCGGCAGTGCGTTGGTACATTTCGGAAGTCCGTCAAATTTCCATCAGAAGGAATCGCAATTCCTGAACAGATTAAGGGCGTGGATTTTTCCGATCAAATCAATTTCTGGAGATTTGGATATTCATCTATTATGGTTACCGATACCGCTTTCTATCGCTATCCGCATTATCACGAAGCCGAGGATACACCGGATAAGATCAACTATGACAATCTTGCTCGCGTTGTATCTGGTCTCGCATCCGTTGTCGGCGAACTTTGCGAGAGATAGGGATCGTCTGGCTGGTTATTGCAGATTCAACAATTGCTTGTGGTGCATGAAATCTGTTTCGGCAGTCAAGCGCGCTGCGCGAAAAAGCCATTAGCGGTGCTTCTCAAAGAGAGCGAAAAATCTTGGAATTTGATGAGACACACTAATAAATGTTGTCAATGAGTAGTGCTGCTTCTCGATTTTGCTCAATACTCGCGCAAATTTAGTAGCCACGCTAATACCGCTCGTTGAATGGCAAGTTGTTCATGGTCTCTTGTTTCGTTGTCCGAATTGGTCAGCAATTCATGCGCGCACTCCGGATATAATTCCTAAAGCTGCGATTCCTTGCGGACGGCTGCCTTGCCGCGGCTGACAATGCGCTCTAACTCATCGCGACCGATGTCGTCTACGCTTGGTGCCTGGTCTATTGGGGCGAAAATATCGCGATACCAGCTCTCACTTGTACTGAGCGCAGGCCAATCTTCCAACTTATTCCATTCGCCGTCGTTTAATCCTAAGAGAAAACGCGCACGATATGGATCGACGCTTTCCAACTCATAGACGGCAACTCGTAGATCGTGACCTAGGTTAGTGTCGAAATGAACTTCGCCTGTGTTCGAATCCACATCAACATCGCCGAAAATATCGTACCGTTTGATCAGATTTTGAGCTTCTTCAATGTAACTGTCATGGACGCGCTTGCCCTTGGCGGTTAGCTTGTACTGGACTTTCTGAACATCGATCTCAATCAGACCTTCCTTCTCGGCCCACGCGATTGTCTCGGACAGTTCGGCCAACTCACGTGTCACATCTACATGCGTGCCAATCGCGACTTGATGGATGAACATCAATCGTGCCAGCTCCTGAAGCGAATCTGGCTGTTCTTTCTCAATGCCAACGCCTACATTTCCGCCTACTACGAGATTGCAACGCCTGTATTCTATGCCTTCCTTCTGTGCTGGAACGAAAGCACCCAGCAGCGGTTTGTCCGGATTCAGCTCCGCATTATTCGCATGAAAGCTAATTCCTTCGCGAATGAACAGCCCTTCAGAGTCGCGATCAAAAATCAGCTTTTGCAGAACTTTGAATTCGTCTACTTGCCCTTCCGGCAGATTGCCATTTGCCACAAGTTGATCAGGTTGTTCATTCCCCAGGACTTCGAACACCACATCGATAGCCATCCTCTTTGCCATGTCGGCATCGAGGGATAGAACAGTCATGTGATTGGCGTTGGCATCGCTAACGTGGAGAAGGTATTCCATTACTAGCGTCTCCGACCACCCCAGCCACGCGATCCACCGAATGACCGACGACCACCCCAACCGAAACTTGGCTTAGTCGTGCTGGTGCTGCTGGTTGACTTGTTGAAGAAGCCCCAACTCCGCTTTGTGGTAGCGCCAGTAGTGCTATACGAGTCGTTGCCAAAACCCTTTTTGCTGGCCAAACCGCTACCACTCAGATTGCGCTTGTAGCGCGACGAAAAGTCCTGATTGGTGGACTTTTGCGATGTGTAGGCTGGTGAGCTACGGAAACCGTCGCGATGATCTCTCAATATGACCGTCTGAGGGTATGGTGTGTAATATCTGCCGCCCCAGCCGCCCATGAGGTGGGAGAGAACCATCATTTGAACAAATGGACTGTCAAGAATGCTGTGATGTCCGGCGTAGTACGGCTGCCCATCATGACCGGCAACGCGGTATGGCAGCTCATTGTTGGTGACATCGCCTGTCTGTTCTATGGTGAATAACTTCTCTTCGCCATCTTGATAGCCGGACTTGTCATTTTTCTCGATATAACCAGTAACCGCAAGCTTTCCAGTCTCGCGACTCGCATCCAATGAGACAACTTCCTTGCCTTCATAAATCTCATTGATTCGCTTTTCCAGAGCAGCCATCCATCCGTTGAAGTCCTTACCCTTGGTTTCCCAAAAGGCTTTTTTAACTTCTTCGAGGTTAATCTTCTGCTCTTCACCTTTGACAGTGGAGGAGACGTAGTGCTCTGATGGACCAGACGACGACGAGACACCGCAGCCCGCGAGGCTTAGTGGCATAATCAGGGACAGAGCGAGAAATGATATTAGAGTTCGCTTCATTGGTTGCCCTCAAAAGTAGATGTCCGCGTCGTTGCGGTAATTCCTATGTGTCGTCAATATAGCACGCCGTTCGAGAGATAACTGGAGTACATACTAGTTATCTTTTGTTATAACAGGATGTCGATGTCTCTAACCACAAACTGGAAGAGAGTCGCGACCGTAGTGACCCTCTTCTACACTCAATTCTGTACGAAAAACTACTTAAGGATTTTTTCGTAGTTTAGCTTCGTTCTGGTGTTCCATCCACTAGCGGCCCGGCTCCAGCGTTTGTCGAATATGTCAGGCTTATCCAGAGTCAACACGGCGCTCTTATACTTCTCAAGCCATGATTTCAGGGTTGCCGATGCGAGTTCTGGATTATTTTGGGCCGTCGGCTTCTCCAGCCGTCCGGACATGCTCTAGTAACGACACCAACCAGCGCAATTGCGATGGTTGGTGTTGAGGGATCTGGTCAAAAATGGGGGAACAAACCTTATCTCGTGGTCACCATGAGTTGCTGCAGTCCGCGCAGCGCAAACGGTCCTTTGTACAGCGCCGGTGTATCGTCCAATCTCAAATCTGGAGCTGCGTCAAACAATTGATGTAATGCGATTCGCGCTTCAGTCCTCGCCAACTCCGCTCCCAGGCAATAGTGAATGCCCGCACCGAACGAGATGTGTTTCGGCTTTTCGCGCGTTATGTCGAACCTATCCGGATCCGGGTTGGCTCGCGGATCTCGATTGCATGCACCGACCAGTATCGTTAGAGCATCATCGGGTTTGATGTGGACACCACCGATTTCCATTGGCTCGTTTGCCAGTCGGCGGACAACCTGGACAGGTGGATCGTAGCGAAGAATCTCTTCCACTGTGCCGTTAATCAGATCAGGATTGTGTAGAAGCGCCTTCTTCTGATCCGGACTTTTTAGAAGATTGTAGGTACCATTGCCTATGAGATTGACTGTGGTTTCATGACCCGCAATGAGAATAAGTACAGCATTGGCCAACAGCTCCGACTTCGACAGTCGATCGTTGCTTTCTGCCTGAATCTCGACAAGTGTTGAGATCAAATCGTTGCCCGGAGATTTTTTCTTTCGATCGATCGTCGCGCTAAGATAGCTTCGCAGCCCTTGCATCGCCAAAATCGAATCGAAGATCCTCATCGGACAGCCGCCACCAGCAGCTCCCATGGTAATCTTTCGTGACCAGGCTTTAAACTGCTCACGATCTGAAGCAGGGACACCAAGGAGCTCCGCAATAACGGTTACCGGAATTATAAATGCGAATTCGGAGATCAGATCGGAGGAGTTTTTTCGGAGCATCTTCGCTAGCAGTCCATCTGCGATCTCGGTTATATGCTCTTCCAACTGGTGGATCACTTTCGGAGTGAACGCAGTGTTGACCAGTGATCTGATCCTTGTGTGGTCCGGCGGATCCTGCAAAAGAATGTTTTGGCCAGGACGCATGTATTTAATCGCACCACGCATAAGAAAATTCGGATGCCGCCATTTGTCGAGACGCTTGCCGAATTTATTGTTGCGCAGTATCGAGTTTGCTTCGTCAAACCGGGTGACCAGCCACTGGTTGCCTTCGGGGCTCCAGAGAATTGGTGCGTGTTCTCGCATGTTTGCAAGCCGAGGATATGGATTCCCGAGCACGCCTTCCGGTATGCGCATGAGTGGATCGAGAATTTCAATTTCTGGTTTCGCAATCGTAGTATTCATTTTCAATCCCTCGCCTCGCGCCTTCAAGGTCAAATACAGATCGGCGCCGAAGAAGTTGCGCTTGAATCAATAAGGAAAGATGAAGATTGAGCTCAGCACTCCACAAAATGGACACGACCGATGGCAAACAAATGAAAAAGGCACCAAGTTGGCGTGGATAGACAATAAGCTCTGCTTGCCTTGCGGAGCCTGTTCTCAGCGTCTGTCCAATTGAAGGTGCCACCCTGGATAATTGGATTCCGGAGCTGCAGAAGTATAGGCGCAAACACATAATGAACCGGCGACCCGAAAGCGCCAGCCCATTATGTGTTGCACCTAACTTTTTGCTTGGTAAAAAAATCCTCCTTTTTTATTGACTAATTGCCTGTTATCCAATCGTCGCTTGACCTGTTGATTCGTCCTCCACGCTAGTCTATGCTCTCAGGCACGATCTCATAGGTTTGCTTCCATGACTGTGCGGTTACTCTGGCGAAGTCCTGCCCTACCTTACAACGACCAAAGTCGTAATCGTAGTTGATCAGGTAATCGCCCGGTCGGAAGTTCATCGGACCCCAGGGCGTTTGGAATTTTCCGCTCGTCGACAGTTTCATTGCCATTACCGGGGGGGCGCTTGTATTTGTCCACGCCTTGATTTGCGGTAGCTCCAGATTTTTGGGATCCCCGATGAGATATGTTTTCAACAATGTTTTGTCCACAGTCGCCCATCTATTTAGAATTCCTTCTTCGATGTTCGGCGTACCGTCCGCATTGAGCCTTGTCACGATCCACTGACCGGCCTTAGCTTCAGCCGCTTTGTTTTCCAGCGAAGGAAAGACTACATCGTCCGTAACTTTATCAGCCAACACTTCATAACTCTGCTTCTTCGCCAGCACACGGGACCCATCAAAGAGGCCATATCTCATTCGTAGTTGATTTTCTGCGATGGATCTGTCAACCGCATCTTTTGTCCATACTTTCTTTAACGCCTCCAATTCCGACGAGGCTGTTTCGTCCTTTAGGAAGTTTTTGAGAATATTGTCGCGAGTCTGGTCGTTCTGTGTCTTGATTGTTCGAGGCCCGTGGAAGACCATGTCCATGGCGGCGGAAGTCGCGAAAGCACTTAGGGCGCTGGGAACACCGCTCTCGACTGCTGATACACCAATCTTACTGATGTTTTTACCGATGGGATCTCGACTATCCCATTGCGAGGCGCCGTGTATACCACCGCTTAAAGTACCAGACGCGCCGCCGGAAATCGCTGGGAGTCCGTATTGTGTTGCCTTAACGGCTAAGAGGTTCGCCGTCGCTTCTTGCGTCGCCTTTTGCATAGCCAGCTCAAAAGACATTTGAACTACTCGCTCGTTCCCGTTTGTTGCTACTTGAGCCGCGAGTTGTTTGAGCGCTGCGGCCGGTATTTCATCGCTGTTACTCAAGATGGCTCGCTGCACCAGGTCCACGAATGTTTTTTGAACGACTTCTTTGGACCCCTCTTTGATGATGCTCTCGCCGGCTTTTTCCGAGAGAATCGCCAGTCCGTCGAGCGAGGCACCAGCAGCTGACGTACCTACTCCTGAACCTAACCTAGCCAACTGTGCTAACTCGCGTGGACCGACCGCCATCATGGCACCAGATACGAAGCCCGTTCCGCCGTCGACAGCCATTTGAGTCGACGTATAGTCGGCTCCATTGAACGCCGAGGCTGTAGCTACCTTAATTGCAGTACCGCCTGCGCCGAAAAGCGCGGCTTTAGACAAGAGTGTAAGGCTCAGTCCGCTGGTGAATGGAGTTGCTGCAACTGCAGCCGCTACTAGCGCGGCGTTGCCAACGGCTTCGCCGGCGGCTCGCTTGGATAGGGTGAAATTGTGGAGACTCTCAGCTATGTTTTGTGCCATCTCACGTTGTCGCTGTTCGCTGAATGTATCAAGATTTCCGCCCGACTGACGCAATGCGTCGGCGTACTGATTGACTGCGTCCTGTGCCTGGTACCCAGTTCCATCCCAGTGCTCGTTCACGAACCACTCACCAATTCCGTCTTTCGACGTCGTGTAAC